>DASVED010000237.1:0-11939 GCA_036380775.1 Actinomycetes bacterium | reverse complement strand
GGCCAAGCCCTCGGAGTACGTCGACCGGTCCCGCGAGTCCATGACGGTGCACTGCCGGGCGATGGTCGACCTGCAGCGGGCCGGTGCGGTGGTCTTCGACTACGGCAACGGGCTGCGGGGCCAGGCGCTCGACGCGGGCTTCGCCGACGCGTTCTCGTACCCCGGCTTCGTGGTCGCCTACATCCGGCCGCTGTTCGCCCGCGGCGCCGGGCCGTTCCGCTGGGCCTGCCTGTCCGGCTCGCCGGCGGACCTCGCCGCGACGGACGAGGCGGTGCTCGCGGCCTTCCCCGACGACGACCAGCTGCAGCGCTGGGTCCGGTTCGCGGCCGCGAAGGTCAAGGGGCAGGGGCTGCCGTCGCGCATCTGCTGGCTCGGTTACGGCGAGCGGCACGTCGCGGGCCAGGCCTTCAACGACCTGGTGGCCTCGGGAGCCGTCTCCGCGCCGGTCGTGATCGGCCGCGACCACCTCGACGCAGGCTCGGTGGCCTCTCCGGAGCGGGAGACCGAGGGGATGAAGGACGGCACCGACGCGGTCGCCGACTGGCCGGTGCTCAACGCGCTGCTCAACACCGCGTCCGGAGCGACCTGGGTGTCGGTGCACCACGGCGGCGGGGTCGGCATCGGCAAGTCGATCCACGCCGGCGTCGTCGTGGTCGCGGACGGCACCGACCAGGCGTACGACAAGGTCACCCGGGTGCTGACCAATGACCCGGGGACGGGCGTGCTGCGGCACGCCGACGCCGGCTACGAGATCGCCGAGCAGGCAGCCCGCGAGGTCGGCATCCGCATCCCCATGCTCGACGGCACCCACAGCCCGCCCTGGCAACCCTGACAGGCGGGGTCAACCGGTCTTGCGGCGGGCGCGGTAGGCCGCGACGTGCAGACGGTTGCCGCAGGTGCGGCTGTCGCAGTAGCGCTTGGACCGGTTGCGCGAGAGGTCGACGAGCACCCGCTCGCAGTCCGGGGCGGCACAGACCGCCAGCCGAGCCTGCTCGCCGGCGGCGATGACGAACGCCAGAGCCATGCCGCAGTCGGCAGCGATGTGCTCGGCCAGCCCGACGCCGGGCGCGTAGTAATGGATGTGCAGCGGCCAGCCGTCATGGTCGGTCAGCCGCGGCGTGGTCCGGGCGTCCGCGACGAGGTCGTTGACCAGCCGCACGGCGGCCGGCTCGTCCTCGGCGACGAAGACCGCGTGCAGCCGGTCACGCAGCCGCCGTACGGCGGCGAGGTCGTCACGGGTCAGCCGGCCGACGTCGGAGATCTTCTGCCGGTCCACCAGGGCACGCAGTGCGCCGAGGTCGGTCAGGCCGTCGTGCGGCGACCGACCGGGCGCGGTGTTCACCAGCTCGACCACCGTCGAGAGGGCGCACTCGGTGTCATGGCCGAAGTCCACGACGGCTCCTCTCGCTGCTAGTGTCGCCAGCGTCATGAGCGTAACGGGGCAACGGTACTGACGATACCCGAGAGGGGGGCCGTGTGGCGCTGACCGACCGGCCGGTCCTCGCCGCGGCGGCCGGCGCGGGCTGCATCGCCAGCTCCGCCACCCTGGTCCGGCTGGCCGACACCGCTCCTGCCACCGCCGCCACCTTCCGCTGCCTCTACGCCTTGCCGGTGCTGGCTCTGCTCATGCTGCGCGAGGACAGACGGTATGGCACCCGGTCGGCCCGTGAGCGATGGCTCGCACTGGGTGCCGGTGTCTTCTTCGCCCTCGACCTGATCCTCTGGCACCACGCGATCGCCTCGGTCGGCGCCGGCATCGCGACGGTGCTCGGCAACCTGCAGGTCGTGTTCGTCGGCATCATCGCCTGGTGGCTGCTGCACGAGCGGCCCAGTGCACGGCTGGTCGCCGCCGTGCCGGTGGTCCTGGTCGGGGTGGTGCTGATCTCCGGCGTGGTGGGCTCCGGCGCCTACGGCGAGGACCCGGCGCTGGGTGTCGTCTTCGGGATCGGGACCTCGATCGCGTACGCCGGCTTCCTGCTGCTCCTCCGCCAGGGTTCCCGTGACCTGCGACGGGCTGCTGGCCCGCTCTTCGACGCGACCCTGGTGGGTGCGGTGCTGTCTGCCGCGATGGGTCCCTGGGTCGGCGGCATCGACCTGTCCCCGTCCTGGCCGGCCCACGGCTGGCTGGTCGTCCTCGCGATCACGTCGCAGGTGGTCGGGTGGCTGCTGATCGCGGTGTCGCTGCCCCGGGTGCCGGCCGCGCTCACCTCGGTGATCCTGCTGCTGCAGCCGGTGGCCTCGGTCGCCCTCTCGGCCGCTGTCCTCGACGAGCGGCCCTCGTCCGTGCAGCTGCTCGGGTGCCTGATCGTCCTCGTCGGCGTCGTGGCCGCCACAGCCGGGCGGCGTGACCGGCGGGACGCACCGGCGGGCAGGATCGTCGTATGAACCTGACCGTCCGGCGCATCGGCCGCCTGCTCACGATGGTCGGCGAGCCGCTGGCCGACGCCGCGGTCGTCGTCCGCGACGGTCGGGTGGCCTGGACCGGCCACGAGCGGGAGCTCCCGGCCGACGCGCCGGAGGAGCAGCTCGACGCGTCGGGGGCCTGCGTCGTTCCGGGTTTCGTCGATCCCCACACCCACCTCCTGTTCGCGGGGGTGCGTCGGGGGGAGTTCGTCGCGCGTCTCGCCGGCACCCCCTACGACGGTGGTGGCATCCACACCACGGTCGAGGCCACTGCCGCAGCCGATGACGACGAGCTGCTCGACCTCGCGGCCGGCCGTGCGGCGGACGCCCTGGCGCACGGCACGACCACGATGGAGGTCAAGAGCGGCTACGGACTGACGCCGGACGCCGAGCTGCGCCTGCTGCGCCTGGTCGGGGAGCTGTCCCGGCGTACGCCCGTCCGGCTCGAGGCCACCTACCTCGGCGCGCACGTCGTCCCGGCGGGCCGTGACCGCGACGAGTACGTCGCCGAGGTGATCGCCACGATCCCCGCGGCGGCCGCTGCCGGAGCGCGCTGGTGCGACGTGTTCTGCGACCAGGGGGTGTTCACGGTCGCCGAGGCCCGGCGGATCCTGCTCGCGGCCCGCGAGGAGGGCCTGGGGCTTCGGCTGCACGCGGAGGAGATCGCGCGCACCGGTGCGGCCGGGCTGGCGGCCGAGCTGGGCTGCGCCAGCGCCGACCACCTCGAGCACGTGAACGAGCCGGACGCCCGGGCGATGGCGGCGGCGGGAGTCGTCGGCGTCCTGCTGCCCACGGTGACGCTGTCCCTGCGATCGCAGGCCTGGGGGCACGCCGCGGTCCTGCGCGAGGCGGGTGTCGAGCTCGCCCTGGCGACCGACTGCAACCCGGGGACGTCGTGGTGCGAGTCCATGCCGTACGCGATCCAGCTGGCCTGTCTGGCCATGGGGGTCTCGGTGGACGAGGCGTTCCGGGCGGCCACTCTCGGCGGCGCCCACTCGCTGCGGCGCGACGACGTCGGGCACCTCGCGGTCGGGGCTCACGGTGACCTGGCCGTTCTCGCTGCCGAGCACGAGGCCGACATCGTCGCGCACCTCGGCGGCAGGCCCGTCGCCGCGACCGTCGTCGGGGGAGCCCGCCACGCCGGGTGAGTGCTGCCCTCTAGCACGACAAGAAATCCGGCCGGTGGATGCAACCGGGCGCTCGGCTGGCGGCTTGTAGGTCTCAGACCCCGCACGCCGCCCGACGAGGAGACCCGGCCATGAGACACCTGGCCACCCGCATCGTGACCCTGCTGGCGGCGGCCGCGGCCACCGCCGCCATCGTCGCTCCGCCACCGGCGACGGCTGCCGAGCCGTCCAGCACCGTCAAACCGTTCGACCTGAACGGCGACGGGCGGGTCGACGTCGCGGTCGGCATCCCGTCCTGGGACGTCTTCGACGACGGGGCCGGCGTACGCCGGCACAACGTCGGGGCGGTCGTCGTGCTGTGGGGCGGACGTGACCGGCTCGAGGAGTCGTTCATCACCCGGCCGGCCCGCGACGGGCTCGGCGCGGCGGTCAGCCTCACCTACTTCGGTGCGGCCCTGGCCAGCGCCGACTTCGACCAGGACGGGTTCGCCGACCTCGCGGTCGGTGCCCCGCGGGACGACCGCAACAGCAGCGCCGACCCGAGCCGCCCGGCGATGGGGAGCGTGCGGATCTACTTCGGCGCCGCGGACGGGGTCGGGGCGCGTCAGCTGACCATCCCGCACAACCAGCTGCGAGGGTTCGGCGCTTCGATCGCCGCCGAGGACCTGACCGGTGACGGCTGGCCCGACCTGGCTGTCGGCGCACCCCTCACTCGACCGGCGGACCTGACCCTCCCGGGCTCGGGAGTCGTCGCCGTCTTCCGTGGCGGGCCCTCGGGTCTCGACTGGTCGCGGTCGCACCTCGTCAGGCCGCCGTCGACCGCGCAAGAGCACTTCGGTGAGGTCCTCGACAGCGGCGACGTCGACGGGGACGGCGACGCCGACCTGGTCGAGGGCTACGGGGGCGACTACCGGAAGCGGCAGGTCGACGACGTGGTGCCCGGCCACACCAGCTGGCTGCCGGGAGCCCCGGGCACCGGCCCCACGACCGCCGCACCGCTTGGCACGCGTCCGGGCGCCTCGCTTGCGATCGGCGACGTCACCGGCGACGGGGTCGACGACGTCGTGGTCGGCTCACCGGTCTCGACGCGCTACCGCCCCGGGGCTCCCCTTCCGACCGGTCGGGTCACCCTCTTCACCGGCAGTGGCGACGGTCCTGTCACGCCGGGTGTCTCGGTCAGCCAGGACAGCCGCCTGGTCCCGGGTGTCGAGCGAAGCGGCGACCGCTTCGGTGCGAGCGTCGACGTCACGGACGTCGACCGGGACGGCCGCCAGGACGTCCTGGTCGGGACGCCGGGCAAGCACCGCAATGCCGGCCGGCTGGTGATCCTCCGCGGCGGGAGAGACGGGTTCGCCGCCCGGGGCAGCGTCACGCTGGACCAGGCGAGCGGCGGCATTCCCGGTAGGCCCGAGCCCGGCGATCGCTTCGGCGCCGCGGTGAGCGTCCTCGACGTCAGTGGCGACGGGCGGTCCGACCTGGTCCTCGGGGCCCCCGGGGAGGACGGCAGGCGCGGCAACCTCACCGTCGTACGGCTGAAGGGGATCTTCTACGTCCCGGCCGGTGTGCGGGCGTTCTCGCTGGCGTCCCTCGAGCGTCCCGGCGGCGGCCCCGAGCCGACGTTCGGCTCCGTGCTCGGCCGTGTCTAGGAGGCGAGCAGGGCCTCGATCGCGCCGTCCACGTCGAGGTGTTCGCGCTCCTGGCCCTGGGCGCACAGCGCGTAGGTGCGACCGAGGAAGTCGACAAGGTCACGGGTAGGTGCCTGCAGGAGTGCTTCGCCGTCCGGGGAGGTCAGGCCGATGAAGACGACCTCGGCGCCGGCGCTCCACGACGGCCACACCCGGACGTCCCCGTCGCCGGATGGGCGGTGCACACCGAGGGTGAGCAGCTCACGGGCGAACACCCACGACACGCCCTCGCCCTGGCCGGTGCGGAAAGTGGCGTGCACGGCGTAGGGATCGGCCACGTCGTAGTGCAGGACCACGGGGAGGGAGACGCTGCCGTCGCCGGGGGCCACGAGCTGGACCGTCAGCTCGCGCGTGACCGTTGTCGGCACCCAACTGTTCATGGCCTGCTCCTCGCACTTCGGCGTACCCGTGAGCCCGTGGGTTGTCCGGAGGCTCCCCGGACGGAGGCACCGGAAAACCTAGGTGACCGGTCGGGCTGTCGGCAAAGCGGTCCTCCGTGCTCACAACGACCAAGTCCGTAGAGTGTGACGGGTAGAAGGGGGTGTCGTGCACGACCAGCAGCCCATCAGCGACCAGACCGGGACAGACCCGGGCGTCGCGGCTCACCAGGATCAGGACGAGACCCCGCTGAGGCACCCGTTCCGGAGCTTCTTCGCGCGCCACCGCACCCTCGACGTCGTCTACCGGACCGTGATCGGCATCCTCGGCGCGGCGATTGTGCTCGGCGGCATCGCCCTGATCCCGCTGCCCGGCCCGGGGTGGCTGATCGTCTTCGCCGGGCTGGCCCTGCTCTCCACCGAGTTCGCCTGGGCCGGGCGACTGCTGGACTTCGCCCGCGGCAAGGTGCGCGGCTGGACCTCCTGGGTCGGACGGCAGTCCGTGGCGGTCCGGGCGATGATCGGGCTGGTCGGCCTGCTCTTCGTCGCGGGTGCCCTGTGGGCCTACGTCGGGATCCAGGGGGTGCCGGACTGGGTGCCCGTCCTCTGAGCGGGATCGGGTAGGGTTTCGCCTCGTTCAGGGGCGGGTGTTGTCGAGTGTCGCGGGCCCGTCCGCGGGCGATTAGCTCAGTTGGTTAGAGCGCACGCTTCACACGCGTGAGGTCACTGGTTCGAGTCCAGTATCGCCCACCGACCTGCTCTCAGATGATCCCCAGCTGCGTGGCGGTCAGAGCGAACGCCACGGCGGCGAAGACGACAAGGATCAGCAGCAGGCTGCTGCCGGAGAGGGTGTTGGTCGGGCCGCTGAGACCGCACCGGGGGCAGAATCGAGCGCCTTTCCGGACCTCGGCCTTGCATCCGACGCAGGTGGCCATCCTCTGCACCTCCGACGCCTCGGGGGCTGGGAGGCGTCAACGCCACCATCGCCCCATGCGCGGCCGGCGTCTACCCCCAATGCCGCAATGCCCCAGGCCTCCACCTGCTGCAAGCACTCTGCGTGACTGAACGCCGTGATTTGACGGAACCTGGGGGACGTCCGCATGGCTCATGCCTAGCGTCACGCAGAGGCCGCCCCTCCGGCGGCCGACGCCATGGGAGGGGCACCGGAATGCGCGGTCGTCGTCTGTTGATCGTTCCGGTCGTTTCGCTCGGAGTCCTGCTCACTCCGGGCGTGGCCTCAGCGCATCCGGTGGGCACGCCCGGGACACCGAGTTGCTTCGGTGAGCGGATCAGCCACGGATCCAGCGACCACGAGCTGACCCCCGGCGACCGTGCCGCCGGACTACAGGCATTCGTGGATGCAGAGGACCCGCTGGCCCTCGAGCTCTTCGGTGACACGGTGTCCGTCGGCGAGTTCGCCTGGTTCGTGCGCGTCAACTGCTCGGACGATCCAATCCTGCTGCCCTTCCAGTAGTCGGGTACGGGTCAGGAGTAGCCGGGGGGCGTGGGGACGCACTCTTGCATGGTCCTGGCGCGCATGGCGCTCACCTGGCTGCTGTACTCGGGGTCGGCTGCCCGGTTGCGCGCCTCGTAGGGGTCGTTCCGGTAGTCGTAGAGCTCCTCGAAGCCGTCCGCGTAGCGCACGAAGAGGTACCTCGTGGAGCGCAGCCCGCAGAAGGCCGGGTGAGGCACTGATCCGTCCAGGCGCTTCCACTTGCGACCTTCGAGCAACAGGTCCGACCGACCCGGCTCGTCGAGGAGGCTCAGGCCGTCGGTGGTCATGTCCGCGCCGGCCGCCTCGGCGATGGTGGCGGTGACGTCGATGGTCGCCGCCAGTCGCCGGTCCACCCGACCCGCGTCGATCCGGCCGTCCCACCGGATGACGAGGGGCACGTCGGTCGCGAAGCGGTAGGGCAGGTCCTTCCCGATCATGTGGTGGTCGCCGATCATCAGTCCGTTGTCCGACATGTACACCAGCAGGGTGTTGTGCAGTCGACCCGTCTGCCGCAGGGCGCGCACGAGCCCGGCGACTGCGTCGTCGACGGACGACAGCTGCTCCTGCTGACGCGCTCTGACGAAGTCGATGGTCGCCTGCTTGACCCGTGGGCGGTCGCTGAGGAAGGGCGGCTTGTCTGCGACGTCCTCCGTCACGGACCGCGGCCGGTACGACGGCAGGTCGGCGTAGTCGTGGAGGTGTCGTCGGGCGGGTCGGTACGGCTTGTGCGGACCGAACGGGGTGAACATCACGAACAGCGGCCGCTGCGCCGCCGTGCTCCGGATGAACCGGGCAGCGCGCGCGCCGAGGACGTCGGTGGAGTAGTCCTCCGCATGACTGCCGAACCGGCTGCCGTCGGTGAGGGTGTAGTCGTGGTAGCCGCCCGTCCTGTTCTTGAACGTGAGGAACGTGTTCCACCCGGGGGGCCGGTGACCGGCTGAAGCGCCGAGCTCGTTCTGCGCGAAGCCGTTGAAGTACTTGCCGAACAAGCCGGTGCGGTAGCCGCGCGCCTGAAGGGCAGTCGCAAGAGTCCGTTCTTCGAGGCCGTTGTCGAAGAACGTTCGCCACCCACCGTCGGGAGGCGTGTTGCCGTACACGCCGGTGTGCCGCGCGACGAGCCCGGTCAGGATGGAGGCTCGTGACGGGCAGCAGGTCGGGGTGGGGGCTACCGTCCGGCTGAACCGGGTGCCCTTGTCGCGCAGGTGCTCGCGCACGGCGCGCATGTGGGTGAGCGTGTCCCGACGCTGGTCGTCCGTCAGGATCAGCACGACGTCAGGCGGCACGGTGCGGACGTCGGCCGCCTCCACCGCGCGGCCTGCCGCCGCCGACCGCTCGCGCCTGGTGTCGTCGACGGCGAGCATGCCCAGGACGAGAGCGGGCGCGAGCATGAGAGCAGCGATGCGTCGCATGAGATCCCCCTGGCACCCTGGCGGTGGTCACGGTCGCCCGGGTGATCCCGTCGACGATCCGTTCTTCGCCCTTGTGCAGGACCGAGGACGCCGTTCCGATACCGCAGGTTCATGGAGATGCCGGCGCCGCGTCGTAGCCTGACCCCATGCGGACCACCCGACACCGCGTCTCGCTGGGGGCGCTGACCGCACTCCTCGTGGTGGCGCCGCTGGTGACGCTGCCGGCCGGACCTGCTCAGGCGGCGGTAGGCATCGACTGGGTGCGCAGGTCGGACGGGCTAGCTGCCCCGACGCACGTCACGTCCGCGCGCGACGGCACCGGTCGCCTCTTCGTCAGCGAGAAGCAGGGCACCGTCCGCATCTTCCGCGACGGCCGTCTGCTCGACCGGCCGTTCCTCGACATCCGCGACCGGGTCCGCGACGAGGGCGAGGGCGGGCTGCTGAGCATCGCGTTCCACCCCGACTACCGCGGCCATCCCCGGCTCTGGGCAGCCTTCACCACCAACGGCAACGACCTCCGCGTCGTGCGCTTCGCGGCCCGTTCGTCGACGGCGAACCGGGTGCCCGCGACCAGCGGCCGCCGGGTGATCACGGTGCAGCACCCCGACCAGTTCTCCAACCACTTCGGCGGGCAGCTCGCCTTCGACCGCTCCCGGATGCTGCTGCTCTCGACCGGCGACGGTGGCGGTGGCGGTGACCCCTTCAACCATTCGCAGGATCTCGACACCCTCCAGGGCAAGCTGCTGCGCCTGAAGGTCCTCGGTGCCGGCGCGGCGTGCGGCCGTGCCTATTGCGTCCCGAGCGACAATCCGTACGCCGGCTCGCGGCCCGGCAAGGGACCGATCTGGGCGAGCGGCCTGCGCAACGCCTGGCGGTTCTCGGTCGACCCCACCACGGGTGACGCGTGGGTGGCGGACGTCGGGCAGGGCGCCTTCGAGGAGGTCAACCGCATCCCGGCGGGGCAGGGCGGCCGGAACCTGGGGTGGTCCTGCAAGGAGGGCTTCGCGACGTTCGACGGGTCCCGGTGCCGTGCGGGAGCCAACTACCATGACCCGGTGGCGGCCTACGGCCGGGACTACGGCACCTCCATCACCGGCGGGTTCGTCTACCGGGGCTCCCGCTACGCCGACCTGCTGCGCGGACGCTACGTCGGCGGCGACTTCGGGTCGGGCCGGATCTTCTACCTCGACCAGACCGGGATCGTCAGCGCCGGCCGGCTGGCAGGCGTCACCAGCTTCGGCGAGGACGCCGGAAGGGAGCTGTGGGCCGTGACCCTCTCTGGCGGGCTCTACCGGATGCGCGCGTCATGACCACCCTGGCGCGCGTCGCGCAGCTTTGGGTGTTCCCGGTCAAGTCGATGGCGGGCGCGGCCGTCGACTCGGCGGACGTCGGACCCGCCGGGCTCGCGGGCGACCGGTCGTGGGCTGTCGTCGACCGGACGGGCCAGCCGGTCACGGCCGCGGCGGAGCCGCGGCTGCGCGAGGTCGTGCCCAGGATCGAGCACCGTGACCTCCGCCTCGACGTCCCCGGAGCCCCGCCAGGGCTCGAGGTGGAGTCGGCGGCGGAGGCGCTGTCCGACTGGTTGGGCCGGCCGCTGCACCTTGCCTTCAGGGACGACGGGGGCTTCGTCGACGTCGCCCCCCTGCACGTGGTGTCGACGGCGTCGACGGCTGACGCGCAGCACGCCGAGGAGTGCGACACCTGCGACGTCGCAACGCCACGGGCCAACTTGGTCCTGGATCTCGAGCCCGGGACGGGGTCGGAACGCGACTGGGTCGGTCGCTCGCTGCGGGCGGGGACGGCCACCCTGTCCGTCGTACGGCTGCCGAAGCACTGTCTCGGCGTCTACGCCGAGGTGACCGTGCCGGGCTCCGTACGGGTGGGAGACGTCGTCTCCGCCGACTGAGCCGGAGGACCGCTGCGCGAAAACGCGGGCGAGCCGGCAGCCGGCTGGTCGATAGCATCGCTCGTGTCCGCTCCACCTGCTCCCGAAGGGCCTCACCGTGTCCGACCTGCGCATCACCGCCGACGGCAGCGAGCGTCAGGTCGCCGCCGGCACGACGGCCGCGGAGGTGCTGGGCGAGGACCGTTCGGTGGTCGCGGCGCGCGTCGGAGGCGAGCTCAGAGATCTGGCGTACGCCGTGCAGGACGGTGACCAGGTCGAGCCGGTGGCGATCGACAGCCCGGACGGCCGGGCGATCCTGCGCCACTCGACAGCCCACGTGATGGCCCAGGCCGTCCAGGAGCTCTACCCCGGGGCGAAGCTCGGTATCGGCCCGCCGATCGAGAACGGCTTCTACTACGACTTCGACGTGGAGACACCGTTCACCCCTGACGACCTGTCGCGCATCGACAAGCGGATGCAGCAGATCGTCAAGGAGGCCCAGACCTTCAGCCGACGGGTCGTCGGTGACGACGAGGCGCGGGCCGAGCTGGCCGGCGAGCCGTACAAGCTCGAGCTGATCGGTCTCAAGGGCGGGGCCGCCGCCGATGCCGCCGAAGGGGCCGACGCGGAGGTCGGTGCCGGTGAGCTGACGATCTACGACAACCACCGCACCGACGGCTCGCTGGCGTGGAAGGACCTGTGCCGGGGTCCGCACCTGCCCAGCACCCGGCACATCCCGGCCTTCAAGCTGACTCGGTCCGCCGCCGCCTACTGGCGCGGCAGCGAGAAGAACAAGCAGCTGCAGCGGCTCTACGGCACCGCGTGGGAGTCGCGCGACGCGCTCAAGGCCTACCTCGCGAGGCTGGCCGAGGCGGAGAAGCGCGACCATCGCAAGCTCGGCGCCGAGCTCGACCTCTACTCGTTCCCGGACGAGATCGGCTCCGGCATGGCGGTCTTCCATCCCAAGGGTGGTGTGATCCGCCGGGTCATGGAGGACTACGTGCGGCAGCGGCACGAGGAGGAGGGCTTCCTGTTCGTCGCCACCCCGCACATCAGCAAGGAGGGTCTGTTCCACACCTCCGGGCACCTTCCGTACTACGCCGCGGGCATGTTCCCGCCCATGGACGTGGACGGCGGCGCCTACTACCTCAAGGCCATGAACTGCCCGATGCACAACCTGATCTACCGGTCGCGCGGGCGGTCCTACCGAGAGCTGCCACTGAGGCTCTTCGAGCTCGGTGCGGTCTATCGGCACGAGAAGTCCGGGGTCGTGCACGGCCTCACCCGGGTGCGCGGCCTGACCATGGACGACTCGCACTCGTACGTCACCCCGGAGCAGGCGCCGGCCGAGATCAAGCACCTGCTCGACTTCTGCCTCAGCCTCTTCCGTGACTTCGGGCTCGACGACTTCTACCTGGAGCTGTCCACCCGTGACGACGACTCGTCGAAGTTCGTCGGGACCGACGAGCAGTGGGGCGTCGCGACGGACGTGCTGCAGAGTGTCGCCACCGAGTCCGGGCTCGAGCTCGTCCCCGACCCGGGCGGGGCGGCCTACTAC
>DASVED010000236.1:0-2313 GCA_036380775.1 Actinomycetes bacterium | reverse complement strand
GTCGAGGTCGGGGAGGCCGAGGTCGAGGACGACGACGTCGGGCGGGTGGTCGGCCGCTCCACGCAGCGCCGTCCGGCCGTCGGCGGCGGTGACGACGGTGTAGCCGCGGGCGGGTGAGGTTGATCCGCAGCGCGCAGGAGCTGGGTGTCGTCGTCGACGATCAGGACGCGGGTCACGGTGGGGGCGACTACCGAGCGGTCAACTGGGCAGGCGCAGCTCCCGGAGCGAGGTGACGGCTTGAGCCCACTCGGCTTCGACGCCGATCGTGTCGTGGGGGCGCAGCTCGACGACGACGTCGCGCAGCCGCATGAACGCGGCACCCTCGTCGACGACGATGTCGGTGATGTCGCCGGGGGAGACGACGGTGGTGACCTCGTCGTCGGCGGCGAGGCACGTCAGTGCGGCGACGACCTCCGCGGCATGCGGGCCGCCGGTCCAGGAGACCCCGAAGCCTCCGCCGAGGCGTTCCCAGACGCTGACCCCGGCGGCCGTGCTGCCGCTCAGCGGGCTCATGTCGAAGATCAGTGTCATCAGTCGGCCGAACGTCTCGTAGGAGGCGGCGGTGCCGCGCGTCGTTCCGGTCATGGCCACACCGTTGCGGGTGTCGCCCACCGGTGGATCGTCGACACGCGGCGCCGCAGTGGCGACCACCGGCACGAGCGATTCTCGCCTATCGGCGTTTAGCGTTGCCCGATTCGGTGGACCTGCGGCGGAATCGAGCGTCACCCGCCCGTGGGGTGAACGTTGGAACCGGTAGATGGGCTCGACGTGCTGGACCGAGCCCCGGACCGCCGGAGGACACGTGACCGTGACCGTGCAGGACCACCGCCCCATTCCCACGGCTGCCGCCGGGACGAGCGGGCTGGCGTTGGCGATCCGCCCGCTCGACGACTCCGTGCTCGGCGACACGGTCGCGAAGTTCAGTCGGTGCGGCACCCAGCTCTACGTCAACACCTCGTGTCCACGCGAAGACCAGCTGTGGGCGATCGGTGAGGCGCTGGACCACCTGCGCGGGCTCCCGGCGCTGGGGGCTCAGGAGGTGCAACCGCTGAGGTGGTCCCGCAGCGCGGTCATCCTGCCCTACTGACGGTCGCGATCAGGTCGGGCCGGTGGTGTGTGGGCGGGGGTTGTCCCCAGGTGGGTTCCGCGGGTCTTCCCTCGGGGAAGGGGGGCTTGCTCGATCGTCGTGGGAAGCGGTGACCGGCATTGTTCTGGTGAGCGCGAAACAGTGGGGGAAACATTCCGCCACCTGCGCAGAGGCCCGCAGCAGATGAGGAATCCGTCATGGCGATCGTGTCTTGTCCCCAGGACTTCAACGAGGACCAGCTGTTCGTCGACCTCGAGCCGGTCGTGGGTCAGTCGCTGTTTTTGAAGATCGAGGGGATGAACTTCGCCGGTTCGGTGAAGTTGAAGGCCGCGGGCGAGATGGTGGCGGCCGCCGAGCGCGACGGGCTGCTGAAGCCGGGGTCGGTGCTGGTGGAGTCGTCGTCGGGGAACCTGGGCGTGGCGCTGAGCATGATCGCGGCGAGCAAGGGCTATGAGTTCCTGTGCGTCACCGATTCGCGTTGCAACCTTCAGACCCGGCTGTTGATGCAGGCGGTGGGTGCGCGGGTGCACATCATCACCGAGCCCGACCCGGTCAGCGGTCTGCTGGGCGCGCGGATGAGCTACATCGAACAGCTGTGTGCCTCCGACGAGCGTTACGTGTGGCTCAACCAGTACACCAACCCCAACGCCTGGATGGCGCACTACCGCACGACCGCGCCGGCGATCGCTGCGCAGTTCCCGGATCTGGATGTGTTGTTCGTCGGGGCCGGCACGACCGGGACGCTGATGGGGTGCGCCCGCTGGTTCAAGGAGCACCGACCCGAGGTGCGGATCGTGGCGGTCGACGCTGTCGGCTCGGTCAGCTTCGGCGGCGCCCCGGCGCGGCGGATGCTGCCCGGGCTGGGGATGGCGGTGCGGCCGCCGCAGCTCGACGAGTCCTACGTCGATGAGGTGATCCACGTCGAGGAGGCCGACACGATCCGCGCCTGCCACACGATGGCGCGGCGCGGGTTCCTGTTCGGCGGCTCGACCGGCACCGTCGTCTCCGCCGCTACCGCATGGCTGGCCGCGCACGACGAGGAGAACCTGACCGCGGTGGCGCTGTCCCCGGACATGGGGGAGCGCTACCTCGAGACGATCTACCAGAGCAACTGGGTCGCCGACCTCTACGGCGACGAGGTCCTCACTTCGCCTGAGCTGGCCACCAGCAACCAGGCAGCCTGACCGCGTCGCAGCTGGGACAGGTGGCTGCAGGCCACACGGCCC
>DASVED010000235.1:0-11992 GCA_036380775.1 Actinomycetes bacterium | reverse complement strand
GTCGTCGCGAGCAGCACGAACGGCAGGCCGGCGGCGAGCAGCAGCACCCGCAGCAGCCACAGCGCGGGCTCCGAGTCCGCCGGCGGCGCCGTGTCGTCCGGCAACCCGATCGGCAGCACCACCAGCGGCAGCACCAGCAGGGCCAGGTGCAGCCACGGCTGCCGGCGCCGGCCGAGCCGACGGGTCGAGACATGCACGTAGGCGTAGCCGGCCAGCAGCAGCGCCTGGAAAAACAGCGTGCAGGTGTTCCACACCGTCGGCGAGCCGCCGTAGGCCGGCAGCACCAGCTTGGCCAGCATCGGCTCGACGAGGAACAACAGCGCCGCGCCCAGAAACGACGCGGCACCGAACAGGATCACCACGAGTCACAGCCTGATGCATCAGTGCGGGGCAACCCGGAAGTTTGGCCATGAACAGGCCGAACGGCCCATGCTCAGGTCCGGCGGGCGGCCTCGGCCTCCAGGCGGTCCAGCCGGCGGTCCTCCCGGACGGCCTCGCGCTCGGAGGCCCGCGCCCACTGGACGAACAGCGCGCCGAGCACCAGCAGCGCCACCAGGTCGCCGGCGGCCCAGAGCACTCCCCCGGCGATCTCCTGGTCCTTCTCCAGCGACGGCCCCCAGTCGCGTCCGAGATCCCGGTAGTAGTCGCCGGCGATCAGCGTCGACGCGCCCATGATGGCCACGCCCAGGAAGGCGTGGAACGGCATCGTGGCGAACACCGCGACCAGCCGGATCGGGTAGGGAATCCGGTTGGGCACCGGGTCCAGACCGAGGATCGACCAGAACCACAGGCACCCGATCAGCACGAAGTGCACGTGGTTGAGGTCGTGCAGCAGCGGGTCGCGCAGGGTCGCCTCGTACCAGCCGGTGAGGTAGAGCGCGAACGGGTTGGCCACGAACAGCACCCCCGCCACGACCGGGAAGGTCAGCACCTTCGCGACCCGGCTGTTCAGCACCGCCTGCAGCCGCCGCCGCCCGCCGCGCGGCAGGGTCCGCAGCGCCAGCGTGACCGGCGCCCCCAGCGCCAGGAAGATCGGCGTGATCATCCCCAGCACCATGTGCTGGACCATGTGCACCCAGAGCAGCGTGGTGTCGTAGACGGCCAGCCCCGAGGTCGTGGCCAGCAGGAACGTCCCCAGCCCCAGCCCCACGAACAGCACGGTCCGCCAGCGGGACCAGGTGTCGCCCCGGGCCCGCAGCCGGTGCACGCCGTAGAGGTAGAGGCCCCCGACGAGGGCGGCCGAGAGCAGGGGCAGCAGCGCCGGCTCCCACTCCGTCAGCAGCCGCCCGGCCGTCAGCGGCGGCACCTCGTCGTGCTGCCCGACGTGCCCGGGGAGCCCCAGCAGCAAGGCGCCAGGCAGTCCCCCGGGCGGTCCGTTGAGCACGATCCGAGCGTACGGCGGGAAAGAATTCCTTGATCGGGGGGTCGGGGGTGCCGACCCGGGCCTGGACCGCAATAATGCGCGACGTGGCGACAGCAGCGGCGCAAGGCGCTCGAACTCACGTCCCGGCGTCCCGGCCGGACACCACCGCGGTGGGCACCATCGTGTGGCTCAGCTCGGAGCTGATGTTCTTCGCGGCGCTGTTCGCGATGTACTTCACGATCCGCTCGGTCAGCCCGGAGCTGTGGGAGACCCAGCCGGAGCTGCTGAACATCCCGTTCTCCACGATCAACACGACCGTCCTCGTGCTGTCCTCGGTGACCTGCCAGCTCGGCGTGTTCGCGGCGGAGAAGGGCGACGTGGTCCGGCTCCGGCTGTGGTTCATCATCACGTTCCTGATGGGGTCCTTCTTCATCGGCGGCCAGGTCTACGAGTACGCGTCGCTGGTCTCCGAGGAGGGCCTCACCCTCGCGTCGAACGCCTACGGCTCGGTCTTCTACCTGACTACGGGCTTCCACGGCCTGCACGTCACCGGCGGCCTGATCGCGTTCCTGTTGGTGCTCGGCCGCACCTACACCGCCAAGCGCTTCACCCACGGCCAGGCGACCAGCGCCATCGTCGTGTCCTACTACTGGCACTTCGTCGACGTGGTCTGGATCGGCCTCTTCGCGACCATCTACCTGATCAAGTGAGCGAGCACGTGAGACGACCTCGAATGGGCGGTGCGGTAGAAGCGCTGTCCCGCCGGCGCCGCCACCGGTTCGCCCCGGTGCTGCTCCTGCTGCTGGCGCTCGGCCTGACCGGCGGCGCCTACGCCGCCTTCGCGCCCACCCCGCAGGCCGAGGCAGCCTCCGGGACGCCCACCGGGTCGGTCGACGAGGGCCGCGCCCTGTTCCTGCGCAACTGCTCGAGCTGCCACGGCCTCAACGCCGAGGGCTCCACCGACGGGCCGAGCCTGGTGGGCGTCGGCGCCGCCTCGGTCGACTTCCAGGTCGCCACCGGCCGGATGCCCGCCGCCGAACTCGGGGCGCAGGTCGTCAAGAAGCGGCCGCAGTTCACCGAGCAGGAGATCGCCGACCTGGCTGCCTACGTCGCCTCGCTCGGTCCCGGCCCGGCCATCCCGGACGAGGAGCAGCTCGACTACTCCGACGCCGACGTCGCCGAGGGCGGCTCGATCTACCGCACCAACTGCGCAATGTGCCACAACTACGCCGGCTCCGGCGGCGCGCTGACCCGGGGCAAGTACGCCCCCTCGCTCAAGGGCGTCGAGCCCCGCCACATCTACGAGGCCATGCAGACCGGACCCCAGTCGATGCCCGTCTTCAGCGACCGCACGATGCCGCCGGAGGACAAGCAGGCGATCATCGCCTTCCTCAAGGAGACCGAGAGCGAGCCCTCGCCGGGCGGTGCTGCCCTGGGCAAGCTGGGACCGGTCACCGAGGGCGGGATCGGCTGGCTGGTCGGGCTCGGCGGCCTGATCGGCTGCGCGGTCTGGCTGGGGGCGAAGGCCAGATGAGCGACCAGCGCTACACCGGCCCCTCGGGGGCGCACGCCGACGACGCCGACGGGCGCATCCAGCCCGCCGGTGCGGCCGGAAGCGGTGACGTGGAGGCGACCGACAGCCACGACGGCGAGCTGGCCCAGCAGTGGAGCAATCCCGGCCTGCCGGCGCACATCTACCGCCGCTCGGACGTCGACCCGAAGGCCGCACAGCGCCGCGAGCGCGAGGTGGCGGCTCTCTTCGGCATCTCCACGCTCGGCACGGTGCTGTTCATCGTCGCCTACTTCGCGATCAAGCCCGGTGGGGAGGACTTCCTCGAGGAGGTCAGCCTCTCGACGAAGCTGCTCGGCCTCGGGCTGGGCCTCTCGCTGTTCTGCATCGGCGCGGGCGCGATCCACTGGGCCAAGACGCTGATGCCCGACGACGAGATCGTCAACGAGCGCAAGCCGATGCGCTCCAGCGACGAGGACCGCGCCGCTGCCGTCGCGTCGCTCAAGGAGGGCGCCGCGGGGGTCGCGCTGGGTCGCCGCAAGCTGATCCGCAACAGCCTGCTGGGGGCGCTCGCGCCGCTCGGCCTGGTCGCGCTCATCCCGCTGCGCGACCTCGGCCCGCTGCCCGGCGCCAGCCTGACCGGCACCTGGTGGAAGGCCGGCCGCCGGCTGGTCACCGACCCGACGGGCCGGCCGATCAAGGCGGCCGACGTACCCATCGGGACCGTGATCCACGTCCAGCCCGAGGGCATCGAGAACTCCGAGCACCCGCTCGACGAGCGAGCCAAGGCCACCACCCTCGTCATCCGGCTGGAGCCGGACGAGATCCAGGACCAGAAGGAACGCGACTGGTCGGTGGACGGCATCGTCGCCTACAGCAAGGTCTGCACGCACGTCGGCTGCCCGGTCGGCCTCTACGAGCAGCAGACCCACCACCTGCTCTGCCCGTGCCACCAGTCGACCTTCGACGTGACACGCGACTGTGCAGTCATCTTCGGACCGGCTGCGCGACCCCTGCCCCAGCTGCCGCTCGACGTGGACGACGAGGGCTACCTGGTGTCGCGCAGCGACTTCGAGGAGCCGATCGGACCGAGCTACTGGGAGCGAGGCTAGCCATGGCGCTCGAGCAGATCGCCGGCAAGACCGCCAACGAGATCGACGAGCGGTTCGGCTCGGCCAACTTCGTCAAGCGCAGCGCCAAGAAGGTCTTCCCGGACCACTGGTCCTTCCTGCTGGGCGAGATCGCGCTCTACAGCTTCATCGTGCTGCTGCTGACCGGGGTCTTCCTCACGCTGTGGTTCAAGCCGAGCCACATGGAGGTCGTCTACGAGGGCTCGTACGTCCCGCTGCACGGCCTGCACATGTCGGAGGCCTACGCCTCGACGCTGGAGATCTCCTTCGACGTCCGCGGTGGCCTGATCATCCGTCAGATCCACCACTGGGCCGCACTGATCTTCGTCGCCGCGATGATCGTGCACATGTGCCGGGTCTTCTTCACCGGCGCGTTCCGCAAGCCGCGCGAGACCAACTGGATCATCGGCTTCATCCTCATCACCCTGAGCTTCATCGAGGGGCTCGCCGGCTACTCGCTGCCCGACGACCTGCTCTCCGGCACCGGGCTGCGGATCACCGAAGGCGTGCTGCTGTCGCTGCCGGTCGTCGGAACGTACCTCTCGTTCTTCCTCTTCGGCGGCGAGTTCCCGGGCGAGGACATCATCCCGCGGCTCTACGTCGCGCACGTGCTGCTGATCCCGGGTATCTTCCTCGCGCTGATCACCGTGCACGTGATCCTCGTCTGGTACCAGAAGCACACGCAGTACCCCCTGCCAGGGCGCACCGAGACCAACGCGGTCGGCTACCCCTTCTACCCCGTGTACATCGCGAAGGCCGGCGGGTTCTTCTTCATCGTCTTCGGCGTGACGACGCTGCTCTCGGCGTTCGCCTCGATCAACCCGGTGTGGCTGTTCGGGCCGTACAACCCGGGTGAGATCTCGGCCGGCTCCCAACCGGACTGGTACATGGGCTTCCTCGAAGGTGCATTACGCCTGTTCCCCAACTGGGAGATCGCGGCCTTCGGGTTCACCGTGCCCCTGAACGTCCTGGCACCGGCGCTGATCATCCCGGGCCTGCTGTTCACGCCCATGGCGATCTATCCGTTCCTCGAACGCTGGGTCACCGGCGACAACAACGAGCACCACCTGCTCGACCGCCCGCGCAACGTGCCCACCCGCACCGGCCTCGGCGTGATGGCGCTGATCACCTGGCTGATCCTGCTGGCCGCCGGCGCGAACGACGTGCTGGCCGTGACGTTCGACATGTCGATCAACACGATCACCTGGATCTTCCGGGTGGCGATCTTCGTGGTCCCGCCGTTGGCCTACCTGGTGACCAAGCGGATCTGCCTCGGGCTGCAGCGCCGCGACCGTGAGCTCGTGCTGCACGGACGCGAGACCGGCCGGATCGTCCGGCTCCCGCACGGCGAGATGATCGAGGTGCACGAGCCGATCTCGGATGCCGAGAAGTGGGCGCTCACCCAGCACACGGTGCACCGCCCGGCCGAGGTCGGCCCGGCCACCGACGCCAACGGCGTGCCGCGGCGACGGATCATGCTGGCAAAGGCCCGGGCCAGGGTGTCCCGCTTCTACTTCGAGGACCGGGTGGAGACGCCGACGCCGGCCGACGCCCGCGAGCTCGAGGGCAGCGAACACCACTGACCGCGTCCCCCGCGGGTCGGCTCGCCCTCGTCACCGGGGCGTCCGGCTACATCGGTGGGCGACTCGTCCCCGAGCTGCTTGCCGCCGGCTACCGGGTCCGGGTGATGGCGCGACGCCCGGAGAGCCTGCGGGACCGCCCGTGGACGGGCGACGTCGAGCTGGTGCAAGGGGACGCCTCCGACGCCACCTCGCTCGTCGAGGCGCTGCGCGACGTCGACGTCGCCTACTACCTGATCCACGCGCTGGGCACGAGCGGCTTCGAGCGCACCGACCGGGAGAACGCGCGGCGGTTCGGCGACGCGGCCCGCACCGCATCCGTCGGCCGGCTGGTCTACCTCGGCGGGCTGGCGCCCGAGGGCGAGGAGCTCTCGGCGCACCTGCGCTCCCGGCTGGAGGTCGGCGAGACCCTGCTGTCCAGCGGCGTGCCGACGGCGGTGCTGCGGGCGGCGGTCATCATCGGCTCAGGGTCGGCCTCGTTCGAGATGCTGCGCTACCTCACCGAGCGGCTGCCGGCGATGGTGACGCCGCGCTGGGTCAGCACCCGCATCCAGCCGATCGCGATCCGTGACGTCCTGCGGTACCTCGTCGGTGCGGCGGCGCTGCCCGTCGAGGTGTCCCGGTCGTTCGACATCGGCGGCCCGGACGTCCTCACCTACCGGCAGATGATGCAGGGCTACGCGCGGGTGGCAGGCCTGCGTCGCCGGCTGATCGTGCCCGTGCCGGTGCTGACCCCCGCCCTGTCCGGGCACTGGGTCGGGCTCGTCACGCCGGTGCCCAACTCGATCGCCCGGCCGCTGGTCGACTCGCTGCGCAACGAGGTGGTCGCCAAGGAGCGCGACATCACCGCCTACGTCCCCGACCCGCCCGAGGGCCTGCTCGGCTTCGACGAGTCGGTGGAGCTGGCGCTGCAGCGCATCCGCGATGCCGACGTCGTCACCCGCTGGTCGTCGGCCTCGGTGCCCGGCGCCCCGAGCGACCCGCTGCCCAGCGACCCGGACTGGGCGGGCGGCAGCCTGTACGTCGATCGCCGCCGCCGCGCGGTGGACGCCTCCCCCGCCGCGCTGTGGCGGGTGCTGGAGGGCATCGGCGGCCAGAACGGGTGGTACTCCTTCCCGCTCGCCTGGCGGGTCCGCGGGCTGGCCGACCGGCTGGTCGGCGGCGTCGGGCTGCGGCGCGGCCGCCGGGACCCGGACCGGGTCTACGTCGGCGAGACCATCGACTTCTGGCGGGTCGAGGAGCGCGATCAGGGCCGGATGCTGCGGCTGCGCGCCGAGATGCGACTGCCCGGGCTGGCCTGGCTCGAGCTCGGCATCGATGACGGCACCGACGACAGCGGCACCGGCGGGGGTCAAGACAGCAGCTCGACGACGTACGTGCAGAGAGCGGTCTTCCACCCGCGCGGGCTGCTCGGCCACGTCTACTGGTGGGCCGTGGCGCCCTTCCACGGCGTGGTGTTCGGCGGGATGGCCCGCAACATCGCCCGGGCCGCCGAACGCCTCGACGACACCGGGCAGGGCTGACGCCGGCCAACGCCTGCGCCGTACCCGAAGGACGACGCAACCGCCCCCGCCGGGCTCAGCAGCCCCCTCATCAACCGTTGCGTCGTCTTTCTTGCCCGGCAGCCCCAGGTGTGTCGGTCGGGCTCGTCTGCCTACGTCAGCCCATCGTGACCGGCTGGCCGGGCGGCAGCATGTCCGGCACTGCCTGCAGGTGCCGGTGGACCGGCTGGGTCTCCGCCCGGCGGTTGGCCCCGGCCAGCGCCTTCTCCAGCGCCGTCTCGAGCCGCTCGGCGGCGGTGCGCCACGGCGTGACCGGATAGGCCCGCTGGTAGAGGTGCGACGCCGAGGGCACCAGGCTGCTGAGCTCGACGTACTCGGCCACCTCGTCGGTCGTGGCGCAGTCGGCCTGCCAGTATCCGCGCCAGCTCACGCGCAGCCGTACCTCCGGCAGGTGCTCGGGGAGCGTGCGGATGACCTTCTCGACGCGCCAACCGCTCGCGCTCACCATCACCATGTGGCCTCCTGACGGCCCACAGTACGCCCTGTTGGTCAACTCTTCGGACGGCCTCGCCGCAGCCGCTCCTTCGCCTCGTCCTGGTCGACGATCGGTGGCGGGTAGCCCAGCGCCGCGAAATCGTCCTCCGGCAGCAGCCACGGCTCGTGCACGTAGGCGTCGTCGACGCCGGCCAGCTCCTCGACGTAGCGCCGGACGTACCTGCCCTTGGGGTCGTGCCGCCGGGCCTGCAGGACGACGTTGTAGGTGCGGTTGAACCGGCTGTCCGTGCCCGTCCCGGCCACCCACTGCCAGTTCATCGTGTTGTTGGCGACGTCGGCGTCGAGCAGCAGGTCGACGAAGTGCTGCGCGCCCTCGCGCCAGTCGATGTAGAGCGTCTTGGTCAGGAAGTGCCCGACGATCAGCCGGGCCCGGTTGTGCATCCAGCCCTCCCGCGCGAGCTGGCGCATCCCGGCGTCCACGACCGGGTAGCCGGTGCGGCCCTCCTTCCACGCAGCGAGCTCCTCGTCGCCGTGGTGCCAGCGGTCGCCGCGCGGCCGGTAGTCGGCCGTCGTCGCGCCGGGCCGTGCGGCGAGCACCTGGTGGTGGAAGTCGCGCCACGCCACCTGGCGGACGAACGCCGCGGCGGCGCTGCTGCGGATCGCACCAGCCGCGCGCACCAGCTCGACCGGCGAGATGCAGCCGAAGTGCAGGTACGGCGAGAGCCGCGACGTGTTGTCATTGCCCAGCGCGTCGTGGTCGGCGTCGTAGTCGGCCAAGCCGTCCCGCAGCCACCGGTGCATCCGCTCCCGGCCGGCCGTCTCGCCGCCGGGCGCCAGGTCGGGCGACGGCTTCCCGGTCGCAATGTCCGCAGACGTGGGCAGGTCACCGCGCGGCAGCCGCGGCATCCGCAGCGTCCGCGGGGTCGGGGCGAGGTCGCGGTGCGGCGCCTTCTCCCACTTGCGGAAGTACGGCGTGAACACCGACATGTGGTCCTTGCCGGCGGCGGTCACGTCCCCGGGCGGCACGACCAGCAGGGCGTCGTCGTGCACCTCCACGCGTACGTCGTCAGGCAACCGCTCCTGCAGGCGGCCGAGCCGCGTCCTTGCGTACGTCGTGACGTCACCCGCCACGTGCACCTCGTGCGCTCCGGTCTCCTGCGCCAGCCGGGCCACCTCCTCCGGCCAGCTGCCGCGGCGGACCACCAGCCCGGCCCCGCGGTCGCGCAGCGAGGCGTCCAGGTCGGCCAGCGACTCGGCCAGGAAGCAGGCCCGGTTGGGCCGGTTGAAGGCCGAGCGCAGGATGGCGGTGTCCAGGACGAACACAGGGACGACCTGGTCGGCCGCCTCCGCCGCGGCGGCGAGAACGGGGTTGTCATGGACCCGCAGGTCGCGGGTGAAGACGGCGAGGGCTGTCGTCGGCACGCCGTTCCTACTGCCCCGGCGGGCCGCCCGGATGCATCAGCGCTAGAGCGCGCTGCCCCGGAGCCAGTCGGACCACGAGACGTTCCAGTCCGTGTAGCCGTTCCCCGGCTCGAGGCCGCGCGGCGAGCCCACGACCTCGACGACGTCACCGACAGTGCTCAGGTTGAACAGCCAGATGGCGTTGGACGGGCTCATGCCGACGCAGCCGTGGCTGACGTTGTCGCGGCCCTGGGAGCCGACCGACCAGGGCGCGGCGTGGACGAACTCGCCGCTCCAGGTCACGCGCATCGCGTAGGGCACGTCGAGGCGGTAGTACTCGGGGTCGCCGGGCTGGATGCCGATGGTGCGGGCGTCCATGACCTTCAGCGTGTGCTTCTCGAGGATGACCTTGGTGCCGTTGCGGGTCAGGAAGCCGGCCTTGCCGGTGCTGACCGGGATCACCCGGACCTTGCCGCCGTTGCGGTAGACCGTCAGCGTGTGCGCGTCGACGTCGATGACACTGACCATCGAGGACCCGGTCCGGAACTTCACGGTCCGGTTGTCCATCCCCCAGACACCCCGGCCGGCGTTGACCCCCTTGAGGTCGACGTCGACCCTGACCTTGGCGTAGGCGGGCCAGAAGTCCTTGGGCCGGTAGTGCACCTCCTCGTCGCTGGTCCAGCTCCACGAGCCGGCCTCGATCGGCTTGGACGTGGTGACGGTGAGGCGCTCCTCGACGGCGGCGCGGTCCTTGACCGGCTCGCTGAACCGCACGATGACCGGCATGCCGACGCCGACGCTCTGCCCGTCCAGCGGGGAGATGGACGTCTCGAGGACCTTGCGCGGGACCACCGTGGCGAAGGACGCCGATCGCTCGGTGGTCAGGCCGTTCTCGTCCACGGCGGCGGCCTGGAGGCTGTACCGCCGGGCGATCTTCAGCGGGTCGGTCGTGGTCCAGGTCAGGCCGTCTGCCGAGATCTCGCCGGCGACGGCCCGGCCCTTGTCGTCCGTCATCGACACCGCGTCGAGCTTGCCGTCGGTGGCGGAGACGGTGACGGGCTGGCCGGGCGGCAGGTCGACGGAGTCGGAGTGCGGCTCGAACTCGATGATGGCGTGCGGGACCTGCTCGGCCTCGGCCGCCTCGACGGCGGCTTGGGCGGCGGGCGAGGGGTTCGTCGAGGTGCACCCGCTGGCGAGCAGCACGACGGAGCAGGCGGCGAGTGCCACCGCTGTGATCTTCATCCGCCCCTGCATCCCCGCCCCGCCCCGGTCCCCGAGCACGATCCCTCGCATGTTGTCCCTTGCCTGAGTGCGTCAACCCCGTCTGTGGAGATCAACGCCCGAGCAGTCTGACTGGTTGCCCCGTCAGACGTCCACTTGGCGCGTGAGGGGCCAGATAACGAATCGGCAAGTCTCGACCCCACCCTGAGCCTCAGGCGGAGCCAGTCCGCTGGGAGCGGTACGGCGGTGGCCGGCGGTCAGGCGGCGGGCTCGCCCCGGTAGTACTCGAAGACCAGCCCGATCACCGCGAGGCCGCCGCCGATGGCACCGATGATGAACAGCCACCAGCCGATCACGATGCCCAGGAAGGCCGTGGCGGCGAAGAAGGCCAGCGGCAGCGGCCACCAGCTGTGCGGGCTGTAAAAGCCCAGCTCACCGGCGCCTTCGGCGATCTCGGCCGTCTTGCTGTCCTCGGGACGGGGGTCGATGCGGCGAGCGGTGAACAGCAGGTAGTAGCCGGTCAGGAAGGCCAGGCCGGCGGTGAACGCCAGGGCGACCGTGCCGACCGGCTCCTCGGCCAGCACCCCGTAGATCACTGCCG
The DNA here is from genome assembly GCA_036380775.1 of Actinomycetes bacterium. Taxonomy (GTDB): domain Bacteria; phylum Actinomycetota; class Actinomycetes; order JACCUZ01; family JACCUZ01; genus DASVED01. The sequence continues at coordinate 1,189 of DASVED010000235.1, read as the reverse complement.
AGATGGCGAAGAAGAAGAACCCCGCCGCGAACAGCCAGCCTTCGACCTTCATCGGCGAGCACCTCCCGGTCCGCCCTCGAGATCGGGTTCGCCCAGCGCCTGGTCGAGCAGGTTCTTGTCCTCCGTCGGGACGTCCATCGCCGCGACGTGCGGGTAGTGCAGGTCGAACGCCGGGCTCTCCGAGCGGATCCGCGGCAGCTCGACGAAGTTGTGCCGGGGCGGCGGGCAGGAGGTGGCCCACTCGAGCGAGCGGCCGTAGCCCCACGGGTCGTCGGTGGTGACCTTCGGCCCGCGCATGCTCTTGAAGACGTTGTAGAGGAACGGCAGCGTCGACGCGCCGAGCAGGAACGACCCGATGGTCGACACCATGTTCATGCCGGTGAAGCCGTCGCTGGCGAGGTAGTCGACGTACCGCCTCGGCATGCCGACCACGCCCAGCCAGTGCTGGATCAGGAAGGTCGTGTGGAAGCCGACGAACAGCGTCCAGAAGTGGATCTTGCCGAGCCGCTCGTCGAGCATCCGGCCGGTCATCTTCGGCCACCAGAAGTAGAACCCGGCGTTCATCGCGAAGACGACGGTGCCGAACACGACGTAGTGGAAGTGGGCCACGACGAAGTAGGTGTCCGAGACCGGCCAGTCCAGCGGCGGCGAGGCCAGGATCATGCCCGTCAGGCCACCGAACAGGAAGGTCACCAGGAAGCCGATGGACCAGAGCATCGGTGTCTCGAACGTCAGCGACCCTCGCCACATCGTGCCGATCCAGTTGAAGAACTTCACCCCTGTCGGCACGGCTATGAGGAACGTCATGAACGAGAAGAAGGGCAGCAGCACGGCCCCGGTCGGGAACATGTGGTGCGCCCACACCGTCACGGACAGGCCGGCGATGGCGATCGTGGCGAAGACGAGGCCCTTGTAGCCGAAGATCGGCTTGCGGCTGAACACCGGCAGGACCTCGGACACGATGCCGAAGAACGGCAACGCGATGATGTAGACCTCGGGATGGCCGAAGAACCAGAACAGGTGCTGCCACAGGATCGCGCCGTCGTTGGCCGGGTCGAAGATGTGCGCGCCGAACTTCCGGTCCGCCTCCAGGGCGAGCAGCGCGGCAGCGAGCACCGGGAAGGCCATCAGCACCAGGACGCTGGTCAGCAGGATGTTCCAGGTGAAGATCGGCATCCGGAACATGGTC
>DASVED010000234.1:0-6085 GCA_036380775.1 Actinomycetes bacterium | reverse complement strand
GTGGACGCCACGGCGGCAGCCGCGTCGAGAGCCCGCCGCGACGCCGAAGTGCTGTCCCACCTGCCGGGGACGCCGGAGGTCGACCTTCGCAACCCGGCCCAGGTCCGCGACCTCCTCCGCCGGGTCGGCATCGACCTGCCCGACACCCGGTCCTGGCGGCTCGAGCCGTTGCGCGGTGCCCACCCGCTCGTCGACGCACTGCTCACCTGGCGCAAGGCCGAGCGCATCGCCACGACCTACGGCTACGGCTGGCTGGACCGCCACGTGGGGTCCGACGGGCGGCTCCGCGGCACCTGGACGGGCTGCGACGGAGCGGCGGGTCGGATGACGGCGTCGGCGGGGCTGCACAACCTGCCCGGCGAGCTGCGCCCCGCGGTGGTCGCCGAGGCCGGGCACGTCCTGGTCCGCGCCGACCTCGGCCAGGTGGAGCCGCGCGTCCTGGCCGCGGTCTCCGGCGACCCCGCGCTGGCCGCCGCGACCGCCGACCCCGACCTCTATGCCCCCGTGGCCGCCCGGCTGGGCTGTGAGCGGCCGACGGCCAAGGTCGCCGTGCTGGCGGCGATGTACGGACAGACGTCCGGCACCGCGGGAGCTGCCCTGCGCGGCCTGGACCACGCGTACCCCGTCGCGATGGCCTTCCTCCGCGCGGCCGACCAGCGAGGTCAGGCCGGGGAGGACGTCCGGACGTACGGCGGGAGGCAGGTGCGCATGTGGCCGCTGACTGAGCCGACCGAGCCGGGAGCGGTCGCCGCTCGTGGCCGGTTCGCCCGTAACGCCGTGGTCCAGGGGGCCGCGGCCGAGCTGTTCAAGATGTGGGCGGTGACGGTCCGGGCCGCCTTGCCGCGGGGCTCCGACGTGGTCCTGTGCCTGCACGACGAGCTGCTCGTCCATGCTCCCGTCGGCGACAGCGAGGCGGTGGCAGCCGTCCTGCACGACGCACTCGACCGGACGGCGGCACGATGGGCGGCGGGCAGCGGCGTGCGGTTCGTGGCCGACGTCGCGGTCGTGCGCCGCTGGTCGGACGCGAAGGGCTGACCGGTCCCGACGCGGCGACGCGCAGGGAGGACCTGCCGCCACGTTTGACGCCGGGGTCGCGGGTGAGGAGGGCGTCATGAACCCCTTCGAGTCGGCATCCATCCTCGAGGACACCCACGCCCTCGACCGCGTCTCCGGCACGGTCCGCGACGCCGTGCACGCAGTCCTGCGCTCCCGCGTGGTGCGGGATGCGCTGCACGGCGTGTGGCTGGGACACCCTCTGCACCCGGTGCTCGTCCAGGTCCCGGTCGGGGCCTTCGCGTCCGCCGGGCTGCTCGACGCGCTGCCCGGTCACGAGAAGTCCGCCGATCTGCTCGTCGCAACGGGCATCGCGTCGTCCGTGCCGGCTGCCGCCGCCGGACTGGCCGACTTTGCCGAGATGCACGAGCAGCAGCGGCGGGTCGGTGTCGTGCACGCGGCCGCCAACACGGTCGCCCTCGCGCTGTACTCAGGGTCGCTGGTGGCGAGGGTCCGTGGCGACCGGGGCGTCGGACGGCTGCTCGGCTACCTGGGCCTGTCGGTCGTCGGCCTCAGCGGCTATCTGGGTGGCCATCTCGCGTACCGGCAGGCGGCCGGTGCCAACCACGCCGAGGAGGTCCCGCACCTCGTTCCGCCCGGCTGGCACGACCTGTGCGCGGTGGACGACCTCGGGCCGGCCGGCGAGGGCCGGCTCCGCATGCTCGGGGAGGGGGCGGCCGCGGTCCCGCTGCTGGTGGTACGCCGTGGCGACCGCATCGACGTGCTGTCCAACCGTTGCACCCACCTCGCCGGTCCGCTGCACGAGGGCAGCGTCGACCCGGACGCGGGATGCGTGACCTGCCCGTGGCACGGCAGTGTCTTCAGCCTCGATGACGGCTCGGTGCTCGGCGGACCGGCCACGGCGCCGGCGCACGCCTTCGACGTGCGGGTCGAGGGCGGGCGACTGATGGTGCGGCTCGCCGGCGCCGGCTGAGGACGAGCCGGGGACGGCGCCGCTAGACGACCTCGGGCTCCTGGCCGCGGGCGCGCAGCTTGGCGTGGTGGGCAGCACGCTTGTCCTCGAAGCGGCCGGCCATCTGGTCCAGCCCCTTCAGGAAGGTCACGAGCTCGTCCCGGGCGGCCTCGCCGTCCGCGTCGAGACCCTCGACGTCGAAGACGCCCCATGCGCGCAGCACCGGGGAGATGACGTCGTCGTGGTGGATGCGCAGGTCGTAGATGCCGGACAGGGCGATCTGCACCGACTTGCGAGTGAAGTCCTCGATGGAGCTGCCGGGCATCTCGAAGCTCTTCACGACCTCGGTGATCGCGCGCATCGTCTGGTTGGGCGCGACCTCGAGCGCCGCCCCGAGCAGGTTCCGGTAGAAGAGCATGTGCAGGTTCTCGTCCAGCGCGATCCGCGCCAGCAGCTGGTCGGCGACCGGATCCCGGGTGATCTTGCCCGTGTTGCGGTGCGAGATGCGGGTCGCGAGCTCCTGGAACGACACGTAGGCCAGTGAGCGCAGCAGGTCGTCGTGGTTCGCCGACTCGAACCCGGACCCCATGTGGGTCATCCGGGCCCGCTCCAGCGCGACCGGGTCGACCGAGCGGGTCACCAGCAGGTAGTCGCGGATCGCGATCGCGTGGCGGCCCTCCTCGGCGGTCCACTGGTGCACCCAGGTCCCCCAGGCACCGTCGCGGCCGAACACCGTGGCGATCTCGTGGTGGTAGCTCGGGAGGTTGTCCTCGGTGAGCAGGTTGACGATCAGGCTGGTGCGCGCGACGTCGGTCATCTTCGACTGGCCGGACTCCCAGGCCTCGCCGCCGAGGATGCCGTCGAAGTCGCGGCCCTCGCTCCACGGGACGTACTCGTGCGGCATCCACTCCTTGGCCACCTTGAGGTGGCGCTCGAGGTTCTCCTCGACCACCGGCTGCAGCTCTCGGAGCAGGTCGGTCTGGGTGAGCGTGGGTACGCCGACGACGGTCATGTGGGGTGGCCTCCGGGGCGGTCAGGGGGTACGGCAGCGGGCAGTACGGTGCGCTGGGCGTACCTACGGTTACGTCACCGTAGGTATTCCACGGTAGCGGAGGTTCAACCCTCGTCCCAGCCCTGGCGTGTCGCAGGCGGCGGGAACCGGTCAGACGGGCGTGGAACGCAGCTCTGCCTGGCCGGGGATCGCGAGGCCGTCGCGGAGCATGCGCACGGTGTCGGTGAGCGACTGCGGGCGCGCGAAGAGGTATCCCTGCCCGATGGTGCAGCCGGCCTGGCGCAGCCGGTCGACCTGCCCTGGCCGCTCGATCCCCTCGGCGACCACGCGCAGGTCGAGCGCCGAACCCATCACCAGGATGGCTTCGACCAGCGCAGCGGCTCGCGGGCTGGAGTCGACGTCCCGGGTGAAGCTGCGGTCGATCTTGAGGATGTCCACCGGCATGTGCTGCAGGTACCCGATCGAGGAGAAGCCGACCCCGAAGTCGTCGATGGCGAGCCGGGCACCTATGGCGGTGAGCCGGCGCAGGGCGGCATCCGTCTCGTCGTCGTCACCCACCACGACCGTCTCGGTCATCTCGAGGATCAGCCGGTTGTCCCTCAGCGCGGACACCGCCTGGGCAACCAGCACCAGGAACTCGGGGTCGCGGAGCTGGTGGGCGGACATGTTGACCCCGAGGCTCAACGGCCGGCCGGCCGCGGCCTCCAAGACCGCCGAGTCGGCCACGACCTGCTCGAGCACGCGCTCGCCGAGCTCGATGATCAGCCCGCTCTCCTCGGCCGCCCCGATGAACGCCTCGGGCGCGACCAGGCCCTCGGGTCGCTGCCACCGGACCAGCGCCTCGAGGCCGTCGATCCGACCGGTGTCCAGGTCCACGATCGGCTGGTAGTGCACGACGAGCTGGGTGGCGATCTCCCGGCGCAGGGCCTCGATCAGCTCCAGCCGCCGGACATTCTCCTCGCGCAGCGACGGCTGGTAGGCGAAGTAGCGGTCCTTGCCGAGCGCCTTGGCGCGGTACATCGCCATGTCGGCGTTGCGCAGCAGCCCGGCGGCGTCGTCGTCGCGGTCGGCGAGCGCGACCCCGATGCTGGCGCCGACCATCACCTCGTGGCCGAGGATGACCACCTCGCGACGCAGCGCGGCGAGCAGCCGCTGGCACAGGTGGTCCAGCTCGGTCACGTCCTCGACGCCTTCGACGAGGACCGCGAACTCGTCACCGCCGAGCCGGGCGACCGAGTCCCCGGCCCGCACGCAGCCGACCAGCCGCTCCGAGACCGCCTTCAGCAGCTCGTCGCCCTCGGCGTGCCCGAACCGGTCGTTGACCCCCTTGAAGCCGTCCAGGTCGAGGAACAGGACCGCGATGGCGGTGTTCGTCCGGCGCGCCCGGATGACAGCCTGCTCGACGCGGTCGAGGAACAGCGTGCGGTTGGGCAGGCCGGTGAGGGAGTCGTGCCGGGCCAGGTGGCCCATCTCCTCGGTGAGCTCGAGCCGGCTGAACGCCTCCTCCGCGACCGTGGCCAGGGCCTCGAGCGCCTTGCGGTCCGCCTCGACCGACGCGCGCGCCCGGTCGACGGCGGGCGAGACCAGCCACCAGGTGCCACTGGCCGTCCTGACCCGCGCGCCGCTCTCCCTGGGCAGCGGCCCCTCGCGGCGCAGCTCGGCGCGCGAGCTCGCGACGACCGCCCTGACGCTGCGCCTGAGGAGCTCCTCCAGCGAGCGGGGCGAGCGCACCATCTGGGCCTCGGCGGACGCTCCGAACAGCGCCTCGAGGCGGCGCTGGTGCTCACCGCCCCGGGCCAGGGCGCGCGTCGCCACGAGGATGGTCACCAGCGGCACGGCCAGCAGCGCCCCGGCCCAGTTGTCGAGGGAGCGGTACACCAGTGCGGCGAGGTAGCCCAGGCTGTCGATCGCGACGAACACACCCAGCGCCACGAAGGCGCTGCCCTGGCGGAGCTCGGCGAGCACCGGCTCCTCCGACTCCAGGGCTATCGAGACCGCGGAGACGACGTAGTCGACGAGGAAGTAGAGGGCGCAGCCCAGGCCGACCGCCACCAGCTCGCGCGGGTCGGTGGAGTCGAGCGGGCTGAAAGCTCGCATGGTCATCAGGGCCACGGCACCGGCGAGGATGCTCAGGCCGACGTTGAAGAGCCTGACGTCGACACGCTTCGACGTGACGGCCTGGGACATGATTTGTCCGACGGTCCAGACGGCGAGGGCACCGTCCCCGCCGTCGTAGCAGGCGAGGAACACCAGCACGGCGGACTCGAACCCCACCTCGATCCCGGCCGACGCTCGGTCCAGGACGAGCGGGAAGCGGCTCATCAGCGCGATGATGGGCGGCCCGACGAGCAGGGCCAGCGCCCAGTGCCCGTCTAGGTGCCCGCCCAGGAGCAGCCCGAGCAGAGCCAGCAGCCCCAAGAGCGCGCCCGCCACCATGATGGAGACGTCGAACACCCAGCTGATGGCGCGCTTGCCTGCTCGACCGCCCACGCCCAACGCCCTTCTCCCCGCCGTTCCTTTGCTGGTCATCGGCTGGTGCCTGGGAGGAGTAAAGCCGACGTGGGGTGCGGGCTTGGCCGTTTTGGGGCCGTTCGGCCAGGATCCGCCAGCGCTGGTCAGCGCTGGTTGACGGGCACGAACGACCGCTCGGGACTGCCGGTGTAGACCTGCCGGGGCCGGCCGATCTTCGTCGCGGGGTCCTCGAGCATCTCCCGCCACTGGGCGATCCAGCCCGGCAGCCGCCCGAGGGCGAACAGCACGGTGAACATGTGCGCGGGGAAGCCCATCGCCTTGTAGATGACACCGGTGTAGAAGTCGACGTTCGGGTAGAGCTTGCGCGAGACGAAGTAGTCGTCGGCCAGCGCGACCTCCTCGAGGCGCATGGCGATGTCGAGCAGGGGGTCCTGGACCCCGAGCTTCTCGAGGACCTCGGTGGTGGCAGTCTTCACGATGGCCGCACGCGGGTCGTAGTTCTTGTACACCCGGTGCCCGAAGCCCATCAGCTTCACGCCGTCTTCGCGGTCCTTGACCTTCTTGACGAAGTCGTGCACGTCGCCGTCGGCCTGCCGGATCTTCTCGAGCATCTCCAGCACCGCCTGGTTCGCGCC
>DASVED010000233.1:0-5045 GCA_036380775.1 Actinomycetes bacterium | reverse complement strand
CACGGCGACGTAGGGCGGCGCGACGGCGTCGCTGCCGACGCCGACCGGGTGCCAGGCCGATACGTAGCTGCGCCACAGGTCGGCCGGCGAGCCGGGCGCCGGCAGCAGCGCACCACCCATCAGCCGCCCGTCACCGAGCAGCCCGCGGCCGGCGAGGAGTGCGAGCACCACCAGCGCCAGCCCCAGCCCGACCGACGGTCGGAGCAACAGCCGGCGCAGCAGGCTGGTGCTCCACGACGGGAGGTTCTCGTCCTCCTCCGAGGTCGGCCCGGTCGACGGCGCAGGTGTCCCCCGCGCCGGGGAGCCCCGGTGGCGACCGGCGCCGGACTCGCCCGACGAGCTGCCCGCGACCAGCGCGACGGTCTCCATCAGGTGGCGGGTCCCCGCGGACCGCGGCGCCAGGAGCCGGACGGCGGTGCGCGCCGGGACCTTCCGGGTACGTCGCCGGCGCAACCGCGCCCGCAGCAGGCGGTCCGGGCGTCCGAGCACCGCGACCAGCGCGGCCAGCTCGTCGGCCGCATGCCGGGGCAGCTTGGCGGCCAGGTAGCCCAGCACGCGCAGCAGCGTGGCCACGGTCAGGGACACCAGCGCGACGGGGAGGCGCAGCAGCGGCAGGTTCGCGAGCAGGACGTACAGCGCGTGCTGGCGGTCCAGCCGGTGCAGCCGGTGGCCGCCGGCCCGCACCGGGCGACGCCGGTGGGTCGCCGCCTCCGCGTGATGGACGACGGCAGCGGTGACGCAGACGACGCGGTGCCCGGCGAGGTTGGCGCGCCAGCCGAGGTCGACGTCGTCGCGCAGCAGCGGCAGTGCCGGGTCGAGCCCGCCCAGCTCGTCCCAGACGTCGCGGCGGACCAGCATCCCGGCGGTGCTCACCGCGAGGACCCGGTGGACCCCGTCGTGCTGGCCCTGGTCCTGCTCGCGGCGTTCCAGCATGGTCTCGCGACGGCCGCCGCGGGCGATCGTCACGCCGACCTCGAGCAGCAGGTTGCGGTCGGCCTGGGTGGCGCGCAGCTTGGGGCCGGCGACCGCGACCGACTCGTCCCGCGCGACCTCGGCAAGCAGCTGCTCGAGGGCATCAGCGTCGGGCACGCAGTCGTCGTGCAGCAGCCACACCCAGTCCGGCGCGACGTCGAGGCCGTGCCCGACGTCCAGCGCGGACCGGACGGCGTCGCCGAAGCCGCTGGCCGCCGGGCAGGTGGCCACCCGGCCGGCGCCGAGCCAGTCGGCGAGCAGCCGCGGGGTGTCGTCGGTGCTGCCGGTGTCCGCGGCGACGACCAGGTCCGGTGGGCGGGTCTGCCCCTGGACCGCCGCCCGGAGCGCGGGGAGCCAGCGGGCGCCCTCGTGGGCCACGACGACTGCCGTGACGACGGTGGGTGCGCCGACGGGCGGCCCCTCGTGGTGGCGCGTGGTGCTCACAGCGCTCGGCGTCGTCGGCATCGGCTCCCAACCCTACGGGAGCGGACCGGCACCGAGCTGCTTGCCGGCGGCCGCCGCCAGCAGCTCGGTGTCGCTAGACCGCGCTCTTCTTGAGGCGCCGGCGCTCGCGCTCCGAGAGCCCGCCCCAGATGCCGAAGCGCTCGTCGTGGGCCAGGGCGTACTCGAGGCACTCGCTGCGCACGTCGCAGCCGAGGCACACCTTCTTGGCCTCCCGGGTCGAGCCGCCCTTCTCGGGGAAGAACGCCTCGGGGTCGGTCTGGGCGCAGAGGGCACGCTCGGCCCAGTCGCCCTCGCCGTCCTGGTCCGTGCCGTCGATGAACGTGCCGTCGAGGAACGTGTCCTCGACGAGCGGGAGCACCTCGCCCATGGTGTGCCTCCTCGACCCCTGTGACCTCATCGGATCCGGCTGGTGAGGGCCGGATCCCTGACTACAGTGAATGACACTGGTGGAATTACACGCGCGTCAGTGCTTGTTCGTCAAGCCGCTCGGTGATATTTAGCCGCCGTACGCCTGCAGGTCGACCCGTTCGGGCCACCCGCATCGGCCGGTCGGCCCCCGGTCGGGGAGACTTCGCCCATGTCAGGGGCATCGTCAGGGGCATCGTCAGGGGCATCGGCCAGCGCACCGACCAGCGCAGCGCCCATCACGCCCCGGCGGGTCGTCGTGCCGGCCGGCGGCATCGGCGGCGCGCGGTTCCTGCGCGGCCTGCTCCGTGCGACCGCAGGGGAGCCCACCGAGGTCACGGTCATCGGCAACACCGGCGACGACATCACACTGTTCGGCCTGCGGGTCTGCCCTGACCTGGACACCGTGATGTACACCCTCGGCGGCGGCATCCACGAGGGCCAGGGGTGGGGCCGCGCCGACGAGACCTTCGTGGTGCGCGACGAGCTGACGGCCTACGGCGTGGGACCCGCCTGGTTCGGGCTGGGCGACCGGGACGTCGCCACCCACGTCGTGCGCACCCAGATGCTGGATGCCGGGTACCCGCTCAGCGCGGTCACCGAGGCGCTGTGCACCCGGTGGGGACTGCCGGAGCTCGGCGTCCGGCTGCTGCCGATGAGCGACGACCGGGTGGAGACCCACGTCGTCATCGACGACCCGGAGTCCTCAGCGGGCGTCGCCGGTCGCAAGGCGGTGCACTTCCAGGAGTACTGGGTGCGGCTGCACGCCGAGCCGGTCGCCCACCAGGTGGTGGCCGTCGGTGCCGAGCAGTCCCGGCCGGCACCGGGCGTGGTGGAGGCCATCGCGGCGGCCGACCTGGTCCTGCTGCCGCCGTCGAACCCGGTGGTGAGCATCGGCACCGTCCTCGCCGTCCCGGGAGTCCGGGAGGCGCTGGCCGCGACATCCGCTCCCGTCGTCGGCCTCTCCCCCCTGGTCGGCGGGGCACCGGTGCGCGGGATGGCCGACAAGGTGCTCGCCGCGATCGGGGTCGCCGCCACGGCGGAGGCCGTGGCTGTGCACTACGGCAGCAGGTCGGAGGGCGGCCTGCTCGACGGGTGGCTGGTCGACGAGCGCGACGCCGACGCGGTCGCGGTCGTGGAGGCCGCGGGCATCAGCTGTCGTGCCGTACCCCTGCTGATGCCCGACGTCGAGCAGGCCGCCGCCATGGCTCGCTCCGCCCTCGCGCTCGCGGGCGCCCTGCGCCCCCACGCGGCATGACCCGCGAGCTCGTGGTGTGGGCGCCCGACGGGCTGCCCGAGGTCGGGCCCGGCGACGACCTCGCCGCCTTGGTCGGCCGGGCGCTCGAGGCCGAGGGCACCCCGCTGATCGACGGAGACGTGGTGGTGGTGACGTCGAAGGTGGTGTCCAAGGCTGAAGGCCGCGTCGTGGTGATGGACCGCGAGGAGGCCATCAGCTCCGAGACGGTGCGCGTCGTCGCCCGCCGCGGGCGGACCCGGATCGTGGAGACCCGACAGGGGCTCGTGCTCGCGGCGGCCGGTGTCGACGCCAGCGGCGTCGCACCGGGGACGGTGGCCCTGCTGCCCGTCGACCCGGACGCGTCGGCGCGCCGACTGCGCTCCCGGCTGCTCGAGCTCACCGGTGCAGACGTCGCGGTCGTCGTGAGCGACACCGCGGGGAGGCCGTGGCGGGTCGGCCAGGTCGACCAGGCGATCGGCGTGGCCGGCATCGCACCGCTGGAGGACCTGCGCGGGCGCGACGACGGTCACGGCAACGTGCTGGATGCCACGATCACGGCGACCGCGGACGAGCTGGCATCGGCGACCGACGTGGTGAAGGGGAAGCTGGCCGGCCGCCCGGTGGCGGTGGTCCGCGGCCTGGCCGACCGGGTGGGGGGTCCGGACGGGCCGGGAGCGGCGGCGCTGGTCCGTCCGGAAGCCGACGACATGTTTCGGCTCGGCACCCGCGACGTGCTGCCGTCGCGGCGCACCGTGCGGTCCTTCACCTCCGCCCCCGTCGACCCCGACGCGGTCCGCCGCGCCGTCGCCGTCGCGGTCACCGCACCCGCGCCGCACCACACCACGCCCTGGCGATTCGTCGTGGTCCAGGACGCGGCGGTGCGCACGTCGCTGCTCGACGCGATGCTCGCGGCGTGGGTGGAGGACCTGCGTCGCGACGGGTTCAGCGACGATCAGGTCGCCCGGCGGACGCGTCGCGGCGACGTCCTGCGCGGCGCGCCCCTGCTCGCCGTCCCGTGCCTGGTGACCGACGGCATGCACCCCTACCCGGACGAGCGCCGGGCGGCCGCGGAGCGCGAGATGTTTCTCGTGGCGATGGGCGCCGGGGTGCAGAACCTGTTGGTCGGGCTGGCCGTCGAGGGCCTCGGTTCGGCGTGGGTGAGCAGCACGATGTTCTGCCGCGACGTGGTCCGCGCCCAGCTGGACCTGCCCGGTGACTGGGACCCGATGGGGGCCGTCGCTGTCGGGCACGCCGCTGCGCCCGCCCCCGACCGTCCGGAGCGCGACCCGGCGGACTTCTACATCGAGCGGTAGTCGCGGCCCTCGTAACGCGGGCCGCGCCGTGGCGGTGCGACGCCGGACAGCTCGACCATCCGGACCACCCGGTAGCGGTGTCCGCGGTAGGGCTCGAGCAGCTCGAGCATCGCGTCGTCGTCCACCTTCTCCCCGACCAGCGCCCAGCCGACGATCGCGGACAGGTGGTAGTCGCCCACCGAGACCGCGTCCGGGTCGCCGAGTGCACGCTGCGCGACCTCGGCCGCGGTCCAGGCGCCGAGGCCGGGCAGCGACCGCATCCGGGTGGCTGCCTCGGCGGGAGGTACGTCGGCAAGGAGCTCGAGCCGGCCGGCCGCGCCGGCTGCTGTCACGACGGTCCGCGAGCGCGACAGGTCGACGCCGGCTCGGTGCCACTCCCAGGACGGCACGGTCGCCCAGGTGCGGGCGTCCGGCTGGACCCAGAGCCCGCCCGGCAGGTGGTCGACCGGGCCGGGTGCCTTCTCGCCGTACCGGCGGACCAGCGTCCGGAACGCCCGCCACGCCTCCCGCCCGGTGACCTTCTGCTCCAGAACGGCCGGGACCAGCGACTCCAGCACCCGCCGCGACCTGGGCACCCGCCAGCCGGCGTGCCGGCGCCAGGTCTCCCGCAGGACCGGGTGCGCGGGGTCGAAGCCCGCGGGGTCGTCGGCGGC
>DASVED010000232.1:0-9824 GCA_036380775.1 Actinomycetes bacterium | reverse complement strand
CACCGCTGGTGGAAGCCCGTGCTGGGACTCCTGCTGGCGGCGGTGACGCTGGTGTCGGGCGCGGTCGCAGTCATCCTGGGTGCACTGGTGCTCGACTGGCTGACGGGTGGGTCGGCCGACCCGTTCTCCGACGAGTCACTGAGCCCTGACTCACCGATCGGCCTGTTGGCCAACAACCTCGTCATCACGGTGATGGTGCCGGCCGCCGCGCTGTCGGTGATGGTCGTGCACCGTGAGCGGATCGGCTGGCTCGCGTCGGTGGTGGGGCGGCCGCGGTGGGGCATGCTCGCTCGCTTTCTCGGTGTCGCCACCATCGTCGTTGTCGTGTTCTTCGGTGCGAGCTTCCTGCTGCCGGGCGACGCGACACAGGAGATCGAGACTCCCAGCGCCCCGACGCTGGTCGCGCTGCTCGCCGTGATCCTGCTCACCACGCCGCTGCAGGCTGCGGCGGAGGAGGTGGGCTTCCGTGGGTACCTGAGCCAGGGCGTGGCCTCCTGGTTCTCCCGGCCTGCGGTCGGGACGGTCGTCGCCGGCGCCGTGAGCGCACTGCTGTTCGCCTTGGCCCACGGCACCCAGGACACGTGGCTCTTCGGGGACCGCCTGGCGTTCGGGGTCGTCGCCTCGTGGCTCGCCTGGCGCACGGGTGGCCTCGAGGCCCCGGTGGCTCTGCACATCGTCAACAACCTCGTGAGCCTTGCCTTCACGGCCGCCACCGGGTCGCTCGAGGACTCACTGACGGCCTCGACGCTCGAGTGGCAGTTCGCGGCGCTCGACATCGCGATGATGATCGCGTTCGCGGTCGTCGTCGACCGACTGGCCGCGCGGTGGCGCGTCGAGGTGCGCCGCGCCCCGGCGTACGGCGCTTTGTCCGGTCCGCGCGAGGTCGGCTATCCTGGTGCGCGCCCGCCCACCCCGCCGCCAGCGGGAGGCGAGAACCCTTGGGGTATGGGGTAATTGGCAGCCCGGCTGATTCTGGTTCAGCTAGTCTAGGTTCGAGTCCTGGTACCCCAGCGCTTCACCGGCGACGCAGCGCGTCGCAGCATCGTGGCCCCGTTGTGTAGCGGCCTAGCACGCCGCCCTCTCAAGGCGGTAGCGCGGGTTCGAATCCCGTCGGGGCTACCACGCAGAGGCCCAGGTCGCCGGACCTGGGCCTTTGTCGTTCCCGCCGTCTCCGACGGGCTACGGGCTAACGGCTTGGCTCGGGCCGGCGTCAGGAACGGGCTCGGCGACGGGTCCGGCGCCGGCATCACCCGGTTGCGGCCCTCCCGCTTGGCGCGGAACAGGGCCGCGTGGCGGCGCGGCAGATGTCTTCGAGCGTGTCGCCGTCGTGGCTGTGGGCGACGCCGAAGCTGGCGCGACGGTTCAACAGCCCGGTGAGCGGGTCGGTGGCGGCTTGCAGGTGGGTGGCCTCCATCACGCGCAGCATCCCGAGTCGGGCCCCGGCCTGGGTGGCGAGCGACTCCAGTCGGGACACCTCGAGGGGCGTCACGGGCGCGTCGGGGCTGACGGTGGCGTGCAGGACGCCGATGCTGCGGCCGCCGACGCTGACCGGGACACAGGCGGCGGCGCGGTCACCGTCGGGGCGTCCGGCGAGGTGGGGGCAGTCGATCTCTTCGCCGGATGTGAACAACAGGGTCTGGCTGCGCCGGATGGGGGGCAGTCGCGCGGGGTCGTCACGGTGCAGCCGGGGGCGCTGCCGTCCGGTGCGGCGTGCGCAGCTCGGTGGAGGTTGGCGTCGCTGGAGTCCGCGAGGAGCAGCTCCGCCGCCAGGCGTGGTGTGCCGCGTGTCAGGGCGCGCTCGGTGGCGTGGTGAGCGGTCGCCTCGCTGCCCGCCATGTCCATCGCCCGGCTCACCCGAGAGTCGAACTCCTGCCGCTCGACGTCGTCGACGAGCTGTTGGGCGCGTCGCCGGTTCAGGTCGGCGAGACCCTGGATCTCGAGGACCTGCAGCAGGGGTCGACGACTGCGTACATGCGCACGACGACCGCGACCACCGTGGTGATCAGCCCGATCACGGACCGCTCGCTCGTCTCGGTGGCGGCAGATCTGTCCTGATCGGGTCGAACCGGTGCTTCGACGCCGATGGGTCCGGGCTTAACGGCTGCGGTCAGGCGGGCTGCATCTGTCCCTGGGGCGTCGGCTGCGCCTGCTGTCCCTGCTGCCCATGTTGCTGGCCCTGCAGGAGGACCTCGCTGAGCTTGGCCGCCGCCGCGCAGACGATCTGGGCGTGCAGCCGGCCGGGCTGGCGGGTCAGCCGCTCGATCGGGCCGGACACCGACACGGCGGCCACCACCCGGCCCGCCGGGCCTCGGACGGGTGCGGAGACCGAGGCCACGCCCGGCTCTCGCTCCCCGACGCTCTGCGCCCAGCCCCGGCGCCGGACCGCGGACAGCGCCGTCGCGGTGAAGCGGGCCTCGCGCAGCCCGCGGTGCAGCCGGTCGGGCTCCTCCCAGGCGAGCAGGATCTGGGCGGCGGACCCCGCCTTCATGGTCAGGGTGGCGCCGACCGGGACCGTGTCCCGCAGGCCGGTCAGCCTTTCTGCCCCGGCCACGCACACCCGGCTGTCCCCCTGCCGGCGATAGAGCTGCGCGCTCTCGCCGGTGATGTCACGGAGCCGGGCGAGCACCGGGTTGGCCGCCTCGAGCAGGCGGTCCTCACCCGCCGCGGTCGCGAGCTCCCGCAGCCGCGGCCCGAGAACGAAGCGACCCTGCAGGTCGCGGCCGACGAGGCGGTGGTGCTCCAGCGCCGTGGCCAGCCGGTGCGCCGTCGGGCGCGCCAGACCGGTCGCCTGCACGAGGGCGGCGAGGCTGGCCGGGCCGGCCTCGAGCGCACCCAGCACGATGGCGGCCTTGTCCAGGACGCCGACTCCGCTACTGTTGTCCATGTACCGATACTCTAGTCTCATAGCCTGAGACGCAAGTCCAGGGAGAGAAACTCGTGGCCGGAACGTTGGCCGAGAAGGTCTGGGAATCCCACGTGGTGCGGCGCGCGGCCGGTGAGCCCGACCTGCTCTACATCGACCTCCACCTCGTGCACGAGGTGACCAGCCCCCAGGCGTTCGACGGGCTGCGGCTGAGCGGGCGCCGGGTTCGCCGCCCCGACCTCACCCTCGCGACCGAGGACCACAACGTCCCGACGCTCGACATCGGGAGCCCGATCGCCGACCCCGTCTCGCGGACGCAGGTCGACACCCTGCGGCGGAACTGTGCCGACTTCGGCGTCCCCATCTACTCGCTGGGCGACGCGGAGCAGGGCATCGTGCACGTCGTCGGTCCGCAGCTCGGGCTCACCCAGCCCGGCATGACGGTGGTCTGCGGTGACTCGCACACGTCGACGCACGGTGCGTTCGGCGCGCTCGCGTTCGGCATCGGGACCAGCGAGGTCGAGCACGTCCTGGCGACCCAGACCCTGCCCCTGAAGCCGTTCCGGACCATGGCGGTCACCGTCGAGGGGGAGCTCCGGCCGGGCGTCTCGGCCAAGGACCTCATCCTCGCCGTGATCGCCGAGATCGGGACCGGTGGCGGCCAGGGCTACGTCCTGGAGTACCGCGGGTCGGCGATCCGAGGGCTGTCCGTCGAAGCGCGGATGACGATCTGCAACATGTCGATCGAGGCGGGTGCCCGGGCCGGCATGGTGGCTCCGGACGAGACGACGTTCGCCTATCTCCGCGACCGTCCGCGGGCTCCCAGCGGTGAGGACTGGGAGGCCGCCGTCGCCGCCTGGCGGTCCCTGCGCAGCGACGACGACGCGACGTTCGACCACGAGGTCGTGCTCGACGCGGCAGCCATCACGCGGTACGTCACGTGGGGCACCAACCCTGCCCAGGGCCTGCCGCTGTCCGCGTCGGTCCCGGATCCCGCGTCCTTCGACGACGAGAGCGCGCGGACCGCGGCCCGGCGCGCCCTCGACTACATGGGTCTCGAGCCGGGCACCCCGCTGCGGGACATCGCAGTGGACACCGTGTTCCTCGGCTCCTGCACCAACGGCCGGATCGAGGACCTCCGCGCGGCAGCCGAGGTGGTGCGCGGCCGCAAGGTTGCGGACGGCGTGCGGATGCTCGTCGTGCCGGGCTCGGTCCGGGTGCGGCTGGCCGCCGAGGAGGAGGGCCTCGACGTCGTGTTCAAGGAGGCGGGCGCCGAGTGGCGTCACGCCGGGTGCTCGATGTGCCTGGGCATGAACCCCGACCAGCTGGCTCCGGGGGAGCGCAGCGCGTCGACCTCCAACCGCAACTTCGAAGGACGACAGGGCAAGGGCGGGCGCACGCACCTGGTCTCACCGCTCGTCGCCGCAGCCACCGCCGTTGTCGGCCGGCTGGCGAGCCCGGCCGACCTCGACCTCCCGGCCACCACCCGCGAGGAGGGCTGAGTCATGCACCCGGTCACCAGTCACACCGGACGTGCGGTCGCACTGCGGCGGTCCAACGTCGACACCGACCAGATCATCCCGGCGGTCTACCTCAAGCGGGTCACGCGTACGGGTTTCGAGGACGGCTTGTTCGCCGCGTGGCGCAACGACCCCGACTTCGTACTGAACCGGCCCGAGGCGGCCGGCGCGTCGGTGCTCGTCGCCGGGCCGGACTTCGGGACCGGGTCCTCTCGCGAGCACGCCGTGTGGGCGCTGCACGACCACGGGTTCAGGGTCGTCCTGTCCTCCAGGTTCGCCGACATCTTCCGGGGCAACGCCGGGAAGGGCGGGCTGGTCACGGCCTGCGTCGAGCAGTCCGACGTCGAGCGCATCTGGGACGCCGTCGAGGCCGATCCGTCCACGGAGGTGACCGTGGACCTGGAGTCGCGCACCGTGACCTGGGCCGGCGAGAGCGCCGGCTTCGACATCGACGACTACACGAGGTGGCGGCTCATGGAGGGTCTCGACGACGTCGACCTGACCCTTCGGCACGGCGACGCGGTGGCCGACTTCGAGTCACGGCGGCCGCGGTGGATGCCCACGACTGCTTGACGGGAGCGGGTGCCGGACCGCCCGTCAGGCGAGACGCCTTTGCGACACAACGGGAATTCAGCCACCCGGTGTTTGTCTAGTAACCGATGAACGCCTAACGTCGCCTCGAATCGAGTGACCGCTCGACATCCGCAGACACTCCCAAGGGGTTTCCACAGTGAACAAGGCTCAGCTGATCGACAGGCTGTCCGTCCAACTCGGTAGCAAGAAGGCCGCGACCGACGCCGTCGAGGCCGTCATCGACACCGTGACGCGTGCCGTGGCGTCGGGCGAGAAGGTGGCCATCACCGGCTTCGGTGTCTTCGAGAAGGTCGCCCGCCCGGCGCGCACGGGTCGCAACCCGCGCACCGGCGAGGCCGTCAAGATCAAGAAGACGACGGTGCCGAAGTTCAAGCCGGGCCAGAGCTTCAAGGACGTCGTCAGCGGCGCCAAGAAGCTGCCGAAGGTCGCCGCCAGCGCGGCCAGGTCGGCCGCCGGCGCGACCAAGGCGCCGGCCAAGAAGGCGCCGGCCAAGAAGTCGACCGCCAAGAAGGCACCGGCTAAGAAGTCGGCGCCGGCCAAGAAGTCGACGGCCCGCAAGGCGACCGCCAAGAAGACGACGGCGAGGAAGACGACGGCCCGCAAGCGCTGACCGTCTGCACCTGCACGGCCCGGTCGCCCCAGGGCGGCCGGGCCGTCTGTCGTCAGGGCGCAGCCGGCGGGCCGGGAAGAGTCGCGATCGTGAGGTAGGTGACCTCGCGGCCGGCATCGTCCGCGCTCACCTCGATGCGCACCCGCTGCCCCACCCGCAGGAGCCGGATCCCCCCGGCATCGAAGGCCGGCGCGTCGAAGGGCAGCTCCACCCCGTCGTCCAGGACCACGGTGCCGGAGCGGGTGCCAGCGTCGAACCTGCGCACGGTCGCCTGCACGGACGCAGAACCTATCCGATGCTCACTGGATGTCGAGGAGCAGCGCCCTCGTGTGCGGACCCACGCCGATGCCGCGGGCGCGCTCCATGTCGGCAGCCGTGTCCACGTCCTGGCGGACCGTTGCCAGCCCCTCGCCGGCGAGCTCGACGTAGCCGGCGGCGGCGTGCCGGGCGGCCGAGGACGGGCCGAACGCGGGTCGCAGCCGCTCGTCGGGTCGCGCGAGCACCAGCGTCGTGCCGCTGCCCTCGGCGTCACGGACGAAGGACCGACGATGGGCCCCGGCAGCCGTGAGCGCCGCGGCCAGCTCGTCGGCCCGCAGGGCAGGCAGGTCGGCCGACAGTGCTCCGGCACCGCATGCCGGGTAGGACCGGCGGGCGACGGCCGCACCGTGCTCGAGCGCGGGGTTGAGTCCGGCGTGCGGCTCGTCGCCGACCACCTCGGCACCGACCGCCGCGAGCTGCTGGGCCGCCGTCGGGTCGTCCGTGACGACGACCACGGCCAGCACGTCGGGGCAGGCGAGGGCGGCGACGGTGGTGTCGAGGGCGAAGGCCAGGGCCAGGGCCCCCCGCGACGCGTCGAACGGCGGACCCAACCGGGTCTTGGCCGCGGCCAGCCGCTTGACGGGCACGACCAGGCACCAACGGTCCGCAGCGCCGGGCACCCCAGGATCCTGCCAGGCCCGCCAGGTCCTCCGCTCGACAGCCTGCTCGCCAGGACGGGAGACTGTCGCGCACCGGCGGAGAAGGGACCCGAGTGAGGCGCGAGCGGTCGAGGCAACGGGAGCGCCGTGGCCGGCACGGATTCTGGTACCGCTTCGCCGTCGTCGTGCTGAGGCCGCCGTTGATGCTGCTGACCAAGCGCGACTGGCGAGGCACCGAATACGTCCCGGACGGCGGCGCCGTAGTCGTGGTGAACCACGTGTCGCACGTCGACCCGCTCACCTTTGCCCACTTCGTCTACGACAACGGGCGGCTGCCGCGGTTCCTGGCCAAGGACTCGGTGTTCAAGGTCCCGTTCGTAGGCATGGTCGTGCGCGGTGCGAAGCAGATCCCGGTCTACCGGGAGTCGGGGAACGCCTCGCTCGCCTACGCCGCCGCCGTGGCCGCGGTCAGGGACGGTGAGCTCGTCGCGATCTACCCCGAGGCCACCCTCACCCGCGACCCGGGCGGCTGGCCGATGGTGGGCAAGACGGGGGCGGCACGCGTCGCGCTGGAGACCGGGGCCCCGGTCATCCCGGTGGCCCAGTGGGGTCCGCAGGAGATCCTGCCGCCGTACACCAAGCGGCCGAAGCTGTTGCCCCGCCGGACGATGCACGTCCGGGCCGGTCCGCCGGTCGACCTGACCGACGTGGTGGGGCGGCCGGTCGACGCGGAGCTCCTGCAGGAGGTGACGGAGCGGATCATGGCTGCGATCACCGATCTCCTCGAGCAGATCCGTGGCGAGAAGGCTCCCGCCGTACGCTTCGACCCCAAGCGGGCCGGTCTGCCTCGGACCGGCGACCCCGGCCGGGACGGCGGCGCCGACAGGAGGTCAGCGTGAGCGGCCCGAGCAACGACGTCAGGAGAGCCGGATGACGCGCGTGGCGGTGCTCGGCAACGGCTCGTGGGGCACGGCGTTCTCCCTGGTCCTCGCTGATGCGGGGGCCGAGGTCACGCTCTGGGGCCGGCGACCAGCGGCCGCCGAGGCGATCAACCGGGCGCATGAGAACGCCGACTACCTCCCCGGCATCGCGCTGCCCGAGGCGATCGTGGCGACCGCCGACCCCGAGCAGGCTCTGCAGCGCGCCGAGGTCGTGGTGCTGGCCGTGCCGTCCCAGACCTTGCGCGGCAACCTGTCCGGCTGGGCGCCGCTGCTGCCCGACGGCTGCGTCCTGGTGAGCCTGATGAAGGGGATCGAACTCGGCACGACCCGACGGATGAGCGAGGTCATCGCCGAGACGACCGGCGCGGGGCCGGAGCGCATCGCCGTCGTCTCAGGCCCCAACCTGGCCAAGGAGATCGCCCAGCGTCAGCCGGCGGCCAGCGTCGTGGCGTGCGTCGACGAGGCGGTGGCTGAGAAGCTGCAGCAGGTCTGCCTCACGCCCTACTTCCGGCCCTACACGAACACCGACGTCGTCGGGGTCGAGCTCGGAGGGGCGGTGAAGAACGTCATCGCCCTCGCGGTCGGGATGGCCAAGGGCATGGGCATGGGCGACAACTCGCAGGCGTCGATCATCACCCGCGGGCTGGCCGAGATCACCCGCCTCGGGCTGGCCCAGGGCTCGGACGCGGCGACCTTCGCCGGTCTCGCCGGTGTCGGCGACCTCGTCGCCACCTGCATGTCGCCCCTGTCGCGCAACCGGACCTTCGGCGAGAACCTCGGCCGCGGCATGACGCTCGAGGAGGTGGTGGCGGCCACCCGGCAGACGGCTGAGGGCGTCAAGTCGGCGGAGTCGATCCTGGCGCTGGCTCGCGCCCACGACGTCGACATGCCGATCGTCGAGCACGTCGTGGCCGCCGTCCACGACGGGCTGCCGCCGGCGGAGATCGTCCGGCGCATCATGAGCCGCAGTGCGAAGGCCGAGAGCGACTAGGACCCGGACAGCGGGAGGGTGCCGAGGGCGTCCACGAGGTCGGCCCAGAGGTCCTCGACGTCCTCGACGCCGACCGACAGCCGGAGCAGCGTCTCGGGCACGTCCCGGCTCTCGCCGGGCCATCTCCGGCGGCGTTCGAGGCTGGACTCCACGCCGCCGAGGCTCGTCGTGTGCACCCACAGCACCGTGGCCGTCGTGACGGCGTCCGCCGCCGCCACGTCGCCGCGCAGCTCGATGCTGACGACGGCGCCCAGCCCCGGGTAGTGGACGCGCTCGACTCTCGGGTGGTCGCGCAGCCTGGCCGCGAGCTCGGTCGCGTTGGCCTGGGCCCGTTCGACGCGCAGGTGCAGGGTGCGCAGCCCGCGCAGCGCGAGCCACGCCTCCACGGTCCCGGGCACCGACCCCTGGCGGCTGCGCATCTCCACCAGTCGGTCGGCCACACCGACGTCGCCCGCCACGGCAACGCCGAGCAGCAGGTCGGAGTGGCCGGCGAGGTACTTCGTGGCGCTGTGCACCACCACGTCCGCCCCGGTCTCGAGCGGGCGCTGCAGGATCGGCGTGGCGAAGGTGTTGTCGACCGCCAGGACCGCACCCGCCGCAGTTGTCTGCTCGGCGAGCCGCTCGAGGTCGACGAGCTGCAGGAGCGGGTTGGTGGGGCTCTCTGCCCAGCACAGGTCGCTGCCCCGCACCGCTTCGGTGCTGGCGACCGGGTCTGTCAGCTCGACGCGGCGCACCGTGAGCCGGCCGCGCTCCTCGAGGCGCGCGAGCAACGAGAGCGTGCCGTAGTACGAGCCGGGCCCGGCGACGACGACGCCCCCGTCGGGCACCAGGTCGACGACCGCGGCGACGGCCGCCATCCCGGACGCGAAGGAGGTGGCCACGCCCCCCTCGAGGGCGCCGACGGCGGTCTCGAGCATCTCCCACGTGGGGTTGCCGTACCTGCCGTAACCGACCTCGCCGCCGGCGTGGTAGGTCGACGCCATCACCAGGGGCGGGTTCAGCGGCCCGTCGGGCTGCCGGGGCGGCCGGCCCGCCGAGACGGCGACCGTGGCAGGGGAGAGCCGGGTGCGGGACGGCGGGTCGGTCCCGGCGGCGGTCATGGCAGCGAGTATCCCGGTCCGGTGGGCCGTCGGTAGGGTCGTCCGCGATGACCGACCAGACTGCTGACGCAAGCGGCTCCGACCAGCAGCCACGCCGAGCCCGCGTCGCGGTCGTCTTCGGTGGGCGGAGCACGGAGCACGCGGTGTCCTGCGTGTCGGCCGGCAGCGTCCTCGCGGCGGTCGACCGGGTGCGCTACGACGTGGTCCCCGTGGGCATCTCGCGGGAGGGCCGGTGGGTGCTGGCCGCCGACGAGCAGGACCGACTCGCGATCAGCGGCGACCGGTTGC
>DASVED010000231.1:0-2761 GCA_036380775.1 Actinomycetes bacterium | reverse complement strand
GATCATCTCGATAGAGATGATCTCCAGAGCGGCCCGAATGATCTCGTCGGTCAGCTGGTGGCGAGGAACCGGTCGAGCACGCGCACCCCGAAGCGCAGCGAGTCGACGGGAACCCGCTCGTCGACGCCGTGAAACATGCCGGAGAAATCGAGTTCTGCGGGCAGCCGCAGCGGCGCGAAGCCGAAACCCCGGATGCCGAGCAGGCTGAACGACTTGTTGTCGGTACCGCCGGACAAGCAGTAGGGCACGGCACGGGAGCCGGGATCCTCGGCCTGCAGCGCAGCGACCATCGAGTCGACCAGCGGCCCGTCGAAGGTGGTCTCCAGGGCGATGTCGGTGATGACCTCCTCGCGCCGGACGTCCGGACCGATCAGCTCGTCGATGGTCGCGAGCAGCTCGTCCTCGAAGCCGGGGAGGAACCGGCAGTCGATGAACGCCTCAGCGGACTGCGGGATGACGTTGTGCTTGTAGCCGGCCCGCAACATCGTCGGGTTGGCCGTGTTGCGCAGTGTCGCGCCGACGATCCGCGCGAGGGTGCCGAGCTTGGCCAGTGCCGGCTCGGGGTCGGAGAGGTCGAGCTCGACGCCCAGCGCATCAGACATCTCCTCGAGGAAGCGCTGCACGGTCGGCGTCATCCGCAGCGGCCAGTCGTGGCGACCGATGCGGGCGACGGCCTCGGCCAGGGTGGTGACGGCGTTGTCGTCGTTGACCATCGAACCGTGGCCGGCCCGGCCCTCGGCCACGAGTCGCAGCCAGCGGATCCCCTTCTGCGCGGTCTCGATCAGGTAGACCCGCTCGTCGCCGATCGAGAACGAGAAGCCGCCCACCTCGCTGATCGCCTCGCTGACCCCGTCGAACTCCCCTGGGTGGTTGTCGACCATCCAGTGCGCGCCGAACTTTCCGCCGGCCTCCTCGTCGGCGAGGAAACACAGGACGACGTCGCGCGGCGGCTTGCGGCCTTCCCTGCGCCACTGGCGGACGGTCGCGAGCACCATCGCGTCCATGTCCTTCATGTCGACCGCACCGCGGCCCCAGACGCAGTCGTCCACGATCTCGCCGGCGAACGGGTCGTGGGTCCAGTCGCGGGCCTCTGCTGGTACGACGTCGAGGTGGCCGTGCACGAGCAGCCCCGGACGGCTGGAGTCCTCGCCCTCCCACCGGACGACGAGGCTGGTCCGCCGGTCGGCCGACTCGTACACGGCGGGCTCCAGGCCCACCTCGGACAGCAGCCCCGCCACGTGCTCGGCGGCCGCCCGCTCCCCCGGCCCGGTGCCGTCACCGTAGTTCGACGAGTCGATCCGGATCAGGTCGCGGCAGATGTCGACGACCTCGTCCTGGGCCGACGCGACGGTGGGCTCGGGCACGGTGCCTCCTGCGGGTGGCGGGTCGGTCTCGCGCGCCGGGTGGCGGTCCGGCCATCCTGCCGCACGGCCCCGGACGGGTGCGGTGAGGTGCCGCCGGTTTGCTAGGGTTGCGGGCACGTCGACGACCGGTCGCAGGGCCGGGACGGAGGCGTGATCACAACAGCAGGACACCTCGTCCGGGTGGCGGAATTGGCAGACGCGCTAGCTTGAGGTGCTAGTGCCCTTTACCGGGCATGGGGGTTCAAGTCCCCCCTCGGACACTTCGGCCGGGCAATCGCCCGCGGGCATCGATTGCCAGTCGATCTTGCATCCTGGCGGAGCCCTGAGTCCAAAAAGAGCGTTGAGGCCAGCGCACGTCGCGAATTCCATCGCTAACTGGCTTTCTGCGACGCCCACTTCGACCACCGCACGTCGTCGATAGCAGCGCTTCTGTTCTCTCTCGCGAATGATCACTTGACCGCGCGCCTGGCTGCCATGGGCGTCCTCGCGCTGCATGACGATGCAATTCGAGATCGACGGGGTCCTGGTCAGCTGGGCGGTGCCCGAGGGTTCCGCGGTACGACAAGGCGGCGCCCGCCTCCCTCCTCCCGCGCCGCCTCCCGGGCCGGCTTGAGGTGTGGTCGCCCCGCTTGTCCCGGTAGGACCACCACTCATCCGACTCTCGCAGTCTGCGGTTCGATGGGTGGGGATGCACCCCCACGAACGGGCGTTGACGGGGGCTGCGCTCGGGAAGACCATCGGGGGAACGATCCCTCTCGGGATGGAGCCAATCATGCGCCTGCTGACCATCGTGACCGGAGTCTCTCTCCTTCTCCTGCTCGCCGCACCGGCCGCAGCGACCCCGGCGACGTCCACGGTCCCCGTCCCTATCGACTTCCAGCCGGAGGGGATCGCGATCGGCACCGGAGACACCTTCTACGTCGGGTCGCTCTGGGACGGCGACATCTATCGCGGCGACCTGAGCACAGGTCAGGGCGACCTGCTCGTGAACACCTCAGGCCGAGCCGCGGCCGGCATGCGCGTCGACGAAGCCCGCAAGCTCCTGTTCGTCGCAGGGGGTCCTGGTGGCCACGTCTACGTCTATGACAGCCGCGACGGCTCCGAGGTCGCCGATGTCGCGGTCGGACCGCCGTCGGCCTTCACCAACGACGTTGCTCTCACCCGGGACGCGGCGTACTTCACCGACACCTTCTCCCCAGTCATCTACAAGCTGCCGTACGGCAACGGCAGCTTCGGTCCGGCAACCGCTATCGCCGTCACCGGGCCGGCAGGAACGTCCGCGCCAGGAACGTTCGGGCTCAACGGCATCGACGCCACCCCAGACGGCTCGCACCTGATCGTCAACCACACCGATCTCGGCATCCTCGCCATCGTCGACCCTGCGACGGGCGTGAGCA
>DASVED010000230.1:0-2121 GCA_036380775.1 Actinomycetes bacterium | reverse complement strand
GCCCGCGGCTCGGGTCCGGACAGCGACGACACGGCGAGCGACCCGACGACCACCGCGGTGGCCGCGCCCCAGCCGACCACCGCCGACAGTCTCATGGTCGCGCCCCCACATCGTCAGCGTACGAGGGCCGTCTCGGGGAGTGCGGCCGACGAGGTCGGCCGCCACGCCCAGAGCCTCAGGTGGCGGCGGTCGCGTACGCAGCAAGCGCTCCCGCGAGGGTGGCGCCCACCCGAGCGACCACGGCGGTGCCCTCCCCGGTGTGCGCGAGCTCGAGCACCTCACCGGAGGTGTGGATCTGGTTCAGCAGGTCACCCCGCCCGTACGGGAGCAGCACGCGCACCTCGACCTGGGGGCGCGGGAGCTCGGCCTCGACTGCGGCGACGACGTCAGCCATGCCGTCGCCGGTGCGCGCCGAGCACACCAGCGCGTGTGGCTCGCGCGCCTGCAACCGGGCAAGCACCATCGGGTCGGCGGCGTCGGACTTGTTGATGACCACGATCTCGGGGATCTCCCCCGCACCGATCTCGGCCAGCACCTCTCGGACGGCCGCGAGCTGGCCCTCGGGATCGGGGTGCGACCCGTCGACGACGTGCAGCACGAGGTCGGAGTCGGCGACCTCCTCGAGGGTCGAGCGGAACGCCTCCACCAGCTGGTGGGGCAGGTGCCGCACGAACCCGACCGTGTCGCTGAGCGTGTAGATGCGCCCGTCGCTGGTCTGGGTGCGCCGGGTGGTGGGATCGAGGGTCGCGAACAGCGCGTCCTCGACGAGCACACCGGCGCCGGTGAGCCGGTTGAGCAGCGACGACTTGCCGGCGTTGGTGTACCCGGCGATCGACACGGCCGGGATCTCGTGGCGGCGGCGGTCCGCCTTCTTGGTGTCGCGCGTGGTCCGCATCCGCTTCAGCTCACGGCGCAGCTTGGCGATCTTGGTGTTGATGCGCCGGCGGTCGGTCTCCAGCTTGGTCTCACCGGGGCCGCGGCCACCGATGCCGCCTCCCTGCACCCCCACGCGGCCACCGGCCTGGCGGGAGAGGTTCCCGCCCCAACCGCGCAGCCGCTGGGTGAGGTACCGCAGCTGGGCGAGCTCGACCTGCGCCTTGCCCTCGTGGCTCTTGGCGTGCTGGGCGAAGATGTCGAGGATCAGGGCCGTCCGGTCGACGACCTTGACCTTGACCCGGTCCTCCAGGTTGCGCAGCTGGCTGGGCGTCAGCTCTCCGTCGCAGATCACGGTGTCGGCGCCGCTGGCCTGCACGGCCTCGCGCAGGTCGTCGACCTTGCCGCGGCCGACGTACGTGGCCGGGTCGGGTCGCTGCCGCCGCTGGAGCAGCGCCTCGAGCACCTCGGAGCCGGCGGTCTCGGCCAGCAGCTTCAGCTCGGCGAGCGAGTTCTCGGCGTCCTCGGTGGTGGAGCCCTGCGTCCAGACGCCGACCAGGACCACGCGCTCGAGCCGCAGCTGGCGGTACTCGACCTCGCTGACGTCCTCCAGCTCGGTGGACAGGCTCGCCACCCGGCGCAGCGACTGACGGTCCTCGAGATCCATCGCCCCGGTCTCGGGATCCGCGGACGGGTCGAGGTCGGGCCCGTCGTCGGGCGCGTCACGGGCGGTGTCGTCGACGACCAGGGGCAGGTCACTCAGGTCGTCGGGCTCTTCGTGCACGTACTCAGATGTCATACGTCCCTTCTCAACGTCGCTGCCACGAGGACTGTTCCGGCCGTGCCACCGATGGTCGCACGGCCGCCCGCGGGTCTCATCCCACTTTCGGTGGCCGTGGGCGGCCACCGGCTCAGCCGGTCCAGGCCATGTCGCCGCGTGCGACGACCACCGCCGGACCGGTCAGCACGACGTGGTCGTCGGTGCGCCACGTCACCTGCAGCCCACCTCCGGGAACGTCGACGTGGTACGTCACCGGCCGGGTCGCGCCCGCGCTGGCCGCCTCGGCGACGGCGGCCGCGCAGACGCCGGTGCCGCACGAGCGGGTCTCCCCTGAGCCGCGCTCGTGCACCCGCATCCGCACCCGCCGATCATCCGCGCGCTGCACGAGCTCGACGTTGACCCCTGCGGGGTACAGCGCGTGGTCGTAGCCCGGGGGCAGCAGCGGGCCGAGTGCGTCGAGGTCGAGG
>DASVED010000229.1:0-13278 GCA_036380775.1 Actinomycetes bacterium | reverse complement strand
ACGTCCTCCCCAAGACCGGCTCGGGCATGTCGCTCGGCACGGGTCTCGCGATCAGCTTCGGCCTCCTCCTCGGTGGAGCCGCACTGCTGTTCGTGCCGCGCCGGCTCGCGCTCGAGAAGGGCCAGCACCGCCGCCACTGATCGACCCGCACGACACGGCGAAGGGCCCCGGGAAACCGGGGCCCTTCGCCCGTTCCGGGCATAGACTCCGCGGGTCGGCTCGCCTCCGGCGCGTCCGCCTCATCCGACCCCAGCCTCCGGTGATGCCCCCGTGATCCGCCTGCAGAACGTCACGAAGCTCTACCCCAGCCAGACCCGTCCGGCACTCAAGGACGTCTCGGTCGAGATCGGCAAGGGCGAGTTCGTCTTCCTCGTCGGGCAGTCGGGTTCCGGCAAGTCGACGTTCCTGCGGCTGGTGCTCAAGGAGGAGCGGGCCACCAGCGGCCAGGTCTTCGTCGCCGGCAAGGACCTGGCCCGGCTCTCCAGCTGGAAGGTCCCGGCGTTGCGCCGCCAGGTCGGCACCGTGTTCCAGGACTTCCGCCTCCTCAACAACAAGACGGTGACCGAGAACGTCGCCTTCGCCCTGGAGGTCATCGGCCGCCCCCGGCACCAGATCACCAAGGTGGTCCCCGAGGTGCTCGACCTGGTCGGGCTCAAGGGCAAGGAGAACAGGCGTCCTGACGAGCTCTCCGGCGGCGAGCAGCAGCGCGTGGCCATCGCCCGCGCGTTCGTCAACCGACCGATGATCCTGATCGCCGACGAGCCGACCGGGAACCTCGACCCGCAGACCAGCGTCGGCATCATGCGTCTGCTCGACCGGATCAACCGCACCGGCACGACGGTGGTGATGGCCACCCATGACGACGACATCGTCGACCAGATGCGCAAGCGCGTGATCGAGCTCGAGCCCGGTCGGGTCGTTCGCGACCAGTCGCGGGGTGTCTACGGCTACTCGCACTGATGACCCGGTAGACACAGGCGAGCAGACGTACGTCCGTACCGAAACCGGAGCAGGGACCACATGCGAGCGAGCTTCATCGTCCACGAGATCGGCATCGGCCTCCGCCGGAACCTGATCATGACCCTGGCGATGGTCATCACGACCGCTGTGTCGCTGGGCTTCCTCGGCACGGCGATCCTGTTCAACCAGCAGGTCAGCGTCATGAAGGACTTCTGGTACGACAAGGTCGAGGTCTCGGTCTTCCTCTGCGGCGCGAACAGCGAAGGCGGTTCCTGCGCTGGGGGCGAGGTGACGCAGGACCAGCGGGAGGCGATCAGGGCAGACCTGGATGCGATGCCGCAGGTCGAGCGGATCTACTACGAGTCCAAGCGCAAGGCGTACTCGCGCTTCAAGGAGCAGTTCAAGAACTCGGCGATCGTCGACAACATCACGCCCGACCAGCTGCCGGAGTCGTTCCGGGTCAAGCTGGCCGACCCCGAGCAGTTCCCCATCATCGCCAGCGCCTTCATCGGGCGCGCAGGGGTCGAACAGGTGCAGGACCAGAAGGCCCTGCTCGAGCGGTTCTTCAAGGTGCTCAAGTGGGTGCAGTGGTTCGCCTTCGGCCTGGCGCTGCTCATGGTGGTGGTCTCGGTCATCCTCATCGTCAACACGATCCGGGTCGCCGCGTTCAGCCGACGCCGGGAGACGGGGATCATGAAGCTGGTCGGAGCCTCCAGCTTCTCCATCCAGCTGCCGTTCCTCCTGGAGGGTGCGATCGCCGGGTTCCTGGGGGCGGCGCTCGCGACCGGCTCCTTCGTCCTGATGAAGGCCGTCCTGGTCGACCGGATCCTGGCGCCGAACTTCCCGATCACCCGGTTCATCACCTGGGGGGACGTCTGGCTCAGCTCAGGGACGGTCTTCGTGATCGGCGTGGCGCTGGCGGCAATCGCCTCCTTCCTGACCCTCATGAAGTACCTTCGCGTGTGAGTCACACACGTCACATCTGTCACAGATGTCCGGATAGTTCGTCAGCCAACAGGACGTAAAGAAGTGCGGTTCGACCCGACAGTGCGGCGTGTCGCGGCCCGATAGATCGACTGACCGTCCCTGCCCGCACCGTCCCCGGAGCCACTCGCCGCAATGCGCCTACGACCCGCGCTGACCCTCGCCGTGATCGCGACGCTCGTGCTGAGCTTCCTCGGCCCCGCGCACGCCGATGACGAGCGACGCCGCAAAGCCCGTGTCGACGCAGCGATGAACGACCTGCGCCACGACATGAACGAGACCTCGCGCGAGCTGCGGGCAGCCGTCAATGCCCTGAAGCGGGCGGAGTCCAAGCTCCCGGCCGCTCGGGCGCGAGTCGCCCGGGTGCACGGGAAGCTGGTCGCCGCGCAGACACGCGACCGGATGCTCGGCGAGCAGCTGCAGGTCGCGATCGCCGAGGTCGATCGCGCTCGGGACCAGATCAAGGACACCAGGGGTGACATCCGCGAGACCGAGATCCTGATCGGCCGGATCGCCCGGTCGACCTACCAGGACGGCGGGATGGGTGAGCTCGCCGTCGTCCTTCAGTCCCAGAGCCCCGACGACTTCGCCACGCGGCTCGTGCTGGTCCAGAACGCCATGCGCTCCGAGGGGAACGTCCTGGGGGACTTGGCCGAGTCGAAGGCGAACCTGGCCGCGCAG
This sequence comes from Actinomycetes bacterium, assembly GCA_036380775.1. Lineage (GTDB taxonomy): Bacteria > Actinomycetota > Actinomycetes > JACCUZ01 > JACCUZ01 > DASVED01. The sequence goes on along the minus strand of DASVED010000229.1, from coordinate 10,653 downwards.
AAGGCAACCCTGGTCGCCAAGCGCGAGCAGGTCGAGGAGATGAAGCGCGCCCAGGAGGAGCTGGTCGAGAAGATCCAGGGCCTCGAGGCGGAGGCCATCGAGGCCAAGGAGGCCGTGCAGGCCCTGATCGCCGACCGTGAGAGCGCGCTCGCTGCGGTCGAGCGCGAGAAGGCTGCCGAGGAGGCCCGCTACGCGAAGATGCAGGCCGAGTCCCAGCGGCTCTCCCGCATCCTGGCCGAGCGGGCCCGCCAGGCCCGGCTCGCTGCAGCCCGGGCCCGCGCGGCCGGCCGGTCTGTCGCGTCGGGCAGCGGTGCCCTGGCCTGGCCGGTGTCGGCCGGCATCACGTCGTCGTACGGCATGCGGACCCACCCGGTCACCGGTGTCTACAAGCTGCACGACGGCACCGACTTCGGCGTCGGCTGCGGCACGCCCGTGCGGGCGGCGGCCTCCGGCACGGTGATCCAGGCGGCCAACGTCGACGGCTACGGCAACCAGCTGGTCATCGACCACGGCGTCATGCGTGGCGCCGGCGTCGCCACCAGCTACAGCCACCTGATGAGCTTCAGCGCAGGCCCGGGCTCCCGGGTGGGTCGCGGCGAGGTCATCGGCTACAGCGGCGGTGCCGCGGGCATGTACGGCGCCGGGTACTCCACCGGCTGCCACCTGCACTTCATGGTCTACGTCAACGGCGGGACCACTGACCCGATGGGATGGCTCTGACCTCGATCGGCGGGTGTGAGGCCGGGCCGGAGCCCTAGACTCGTGCGGTGCTGTCGCCCCGTCGCGCGCTACGCGTCACCGCCGTGGTGGCGCTGGTCGCGATCGCCTACGTCGGCGGCGTCGTGACCGGAGTCGTCGGTCGGGGTGATCCGCCGCCCGCGCAGCAGGCAGGCGTCATCGACGAGGCAGCCGATCGCATCGTCGACAAGGCCGCCCGCCCGGTGGACCGCGACGCTCTCGAGCGGGCAGCTGTCGAGGGGATGCTGCGTGCCCTTGGCGACCGCTGGTCCGCCTACTACGGCAAGTCGGAGTTCACCTCCTTCCAGGCGGCGTTGCAGGGCCGGTACTCCGGTGTCGGTCTGTGGCTGCGCAGCGCGGCGGCCAGCAGTGGTGCGACGGTCGAGGTCGGAAGCGTGCAGCTGGGGTCCCCGGCCGACCGATCGGGAGTGGTCGCTGGCGACGTGCTGCTGTCAGTGGCGGGCACCGACGTGACGAGCGCGGACGTGCCGGAGGTGGCCGAGCTGCTGCGCGGTCCCGAGGACACGACTGTCAGGGTGGCCGTCCGCCGGGGGAGCGCGACCCGGACGGTCGAGCTCGACCGCGCGACGTTCACGACCGACGACGTCACCGTCGAGCGGTTGGCCGGCAACATCTCCCGCGTGGCCGTGAGCGCGTTCACCCGCGGGGTTGGCCGCGACGTCGCTCGTGCTCTGGAGGCCACCTCGGACGGCGGGGCCACCGGCGGGGTCGTCCTCGACCTGCGCGACAACCCTGGTGGGCTGCTCGACGAGGCGGTCGCCGTGGCCTCCGTCTTCCTCGACGGCGGACCCGTGGTGAGCTACGAGCGGCGGGGCAAGCCGTCGGAGACCCTCGATGCGTACGCAGGGGGTGACCTCTCGACCCCTGTCGTCGTGCTGGTGAACCCGTCGACGGCCAGCGCCGCCGAGGTCGTGGCCGCCGCGCTGCAGGACCGCAACCGAGCCGTCGTCGTCGGCACCCGGACCTACGGCAAGGGCTCGGTGCAGGAGCCGTCTACCCTCTCCGACGGGTCGGCGCTGGAGCTGACCGTCGGGCGTTACCTCACCCCAGCCGGGCGCAGTCTCGACGGCGTGGGCGTCGAGCCGGACGTGATGGTGCCCCCGGGCGAGGCGCCCGAGATGGCGGAGGCGAGGGCGATCGACGTGCTGACCGGACTGGTCGCCGCGCTGGACGGGACGGGGCACGGCTGATGCCGAAGGAGCAGGGCCGCAAGCTGGTGGCCCAGAACCGCAAGGCGCGCCACGACTACCACATCGACGACGTCTACGAGGCGGGCCTCGTGCTGACCGGCACCGAGGTCAAGTCGCTGCGGGCAGGGCACGCCAACCTCGTCGACGGCTACGCGCACGTCCGCGACGGCGAGATGTGGCTGGCCGGCGTGCACATCCCGGAGTACACCGAGGGCACCTGGACCAACCACGAGCCGCGCCGCGAGCGCAAACTGCTGCTGCACCGTCAGGAGATCGAGCGGCTGATCGGGAAGACCAAGGAGGGCGGCGCGACGATGGTGCCCCTCGCGCTGTACTTCAAGGACGGCAAGGCCAAGGTCGAGATCGCCCTGGCCCGCGGAAAGCGGAGCTACGACAAGCGGCAGGCCCTCGCCGAGAAGCAGTCCAAGCGGGAGATGCAGCGCGCTCTGTCGCGCCGCAGCAGCGGCAAGGACTGATCCGCCGGGGGGCGGCGGTGGCTCGTCGTGAGCAGCCGTCAGTCGTCCGAATCGCCCGACGGTCCGGCAGGCTGGAACGTGTCCGCCGCGGTCTGCCAGATGTCCTGGCTTCCCGTCCAGTCGCCCTCGGGTGTGGACAGGTAGAGCGCGTAGCCGTGGTCCTTGTCGGTGACGAACCCGCGGTTCCGGACGTGGGTCGTGCTGCCCTCCCCGAAGGTGAACTCCCAGTCCGCGGCCTTCCAATCGTTGTACTCGACCGGCTCGATGACGATCCGCTGGTAGTTGGGCAGCCGGGCGCTGACGGACTCCTCCTGCTGCTCCCAGTCCTTGGCCGGGTCGCCCTTGGGCTCGTCGGTCTGGTCGATGCGCAGGAAACGTGAACCGTTTGGATCCTGGACGTCGACCGCGGTCGCGCTGGACTGCGTGGCCTGCCATCCCTCCGGCACCGCCACCGAGAACCCGGACGGGTCCTCGTAGAGCGTGAAGCCCTCCGGCGCGCCCTCGTCAGCCGGCGGCGTGGTCGACTCGGGTGGCGTCGTCGACTCGGGTGGCGTCGTCGAGGGTGACTGTTCCGCCGAGGGCGTCTGCTTCGGGTCTGCCGTGTCCTGCTCGTCCGGGTCGCCCGACATGACCGCGAAGGCAACCAGCCCGCCGATGAGCAGCAGCGCGACGAAGGCGGCGGCCGCCAGGAGCCCGGGGCGGCGCTCCTTGCTCTCGTACTCGCGCTGGTACGTCGGAGGCGGTGCCGGGTCGCCACCACCGGATGCGCCCACCGGCAGGGCCTCGGTGCGTCCTGCCCGGTCCAGGGCGCCCGCGGCGGCGGCCGGAACCGGGGTCGCGCCGGTGGAGTGGTCTGCCGCCGCCTGCGTGAGCAGGGCGCGCGCGGTCGGGATGTCCATCCGCTGCTCGGCGTCCTTGGTCAGCAGGCCGAGGATGGCCTCGCGCAGCGGCCCGTGCACCTTCGGCGGCTCCACCGGATCGGAGATGACTGCTGTCAGGGTGCCGAGCGCGTTGTCGGCGTCGAACGGCGGGCGGCCGTCGACGGCCGCGTAGAGGGTGGCGCCGAGCGACCAGAGGTCCGCCAGGGCGCCGGGCCGCTTCCCGCGGGCCTGCTCGGGCGACATGTAGGCGGGTGAGCCCAGGACGACACCGGTCGAGGTCAGTGCCGGGTCACCCGCCATGGTGGCGATGCCGAAGTCGGTCAGGACCGCGCGACCCTCGGGGGTGAGCAGCACGTTGCCCGGCTTCACGTCGCGGTGCACCACGCCCTGGGCGTGGGACGCCTCGAGCGCGCTGAGCATCTCGACGCCGATCTTGGCGACCCGGTGCGGCGGCAGGGGGCCGTCCTCGCGCAGGATCGTGCTGAGGCTGCGGGACGGCAGCAGCTCCATCACGATGTACGGGCGGCCGTCCTCCTCGACGACGTCATAGGTGGTCACCACGTTGGGGTGGCTCAGCCGGGCGGTCGCACGGGCCTCGCGCATGGTCCGCTCGCGCAGCTCGCCCTGCTCGCGCTCGCCGATCTCGGGCGGGAACCGGACCTCCTTGACGGCGACCTGGCGGCCCAGGAGCTCGTCGGTGCCCTCCCAGACCGTGCCCATCCCGCCGCTGCCGATGGATCGGTCCAGCCGGTAGCGGCCGCCGATCATGCGGGTCTGGGCGTCTGAGGCACTCATCTGGCGCCCCATACCCAGCGCGGGGGAGTCATGCACCCCACTGTGACCCAGGTGACCCCGAGGCCGGAAATCGGGAAGGCCGTGCCATCGGCTGGCGTTAGCATGGGGGCACAACTGCACAGGGGGTGAATGGTCTCGACTTCGGATGTCGATCCAGGGGAAGCGGGCCGAGGATGGCTGGGATGATCTCGGAAACCATGCCCAGCAAACCAATAAGCGCCGATTCCAATCAGCGCGCCTACGCTCTCGCTGCCTAAGTAGCGAGAGCAGGCTGTCAGCCCGGGAGTGCCTTCGGCCCGGAGCCTGGCATCAGCTAGAAGGCTCAACTGCTCGGTCCGGTCGCGGGGCCGGGCAGGACATCTCACAGCGACTGGGCCTGTCAGCAGCTTGCCTGCGTGACTGCTGGGGCCGAGAAAAGCGATAGCGGGCTGCGCCCGGAGAAGCCCTGGTTCCGCACCGAAGGACGCGGGTTCGATTCCCGCCACCTCCACCATCACCAGCACTGCGACGTCTCGGGACACCGTTCACAGGTGTCCCGGGACGTCGTTCATCCCCGCAAGTTCGGCCATCCGGGCCATCCCCGTCCCGACGTGCTTGCGAAAGCGCTCCACCGCGGCAGTCAGCTCGTCCGAGCCCGCCATCTCCGGGGGGATGCGAGCCGGATTCAACGCAACCCCGTCGGCCCACGCCTTGATGTCGGCGTGAGACGCGAACGATGTCGCTGCCTGATTGCCTAGCACCTGCATTCGCGCCCAGTCGGCGGGCGTATTGGGGTACGGCGACGGCGGGCACAACCTGTTCTTCTCGTCGTCGTTGTCGATGGTTGCCTCCACATAACCGGCCAACGCCGCACCGAAGCATGGGAAGCCGGACCTGATCGGCTGCAGCGTGATCGCCTTGTCACCCCAGATCGGCACCAACGGCCGGTACTTCAGCCCTGATGCGGCGCAGTGCACGATCACAGCGTCCTTCGCAACAGCAACCTCTCCCTCGTCGAAGCACAGCCGGGTCTGCTCAACGCGCTGGATGTGTCCCAGCCGGACGACGTGCTCGATCGTGCGCAATCGGTCGAGCTCCCACTGAGCGAGCGTCGGGGTCTTCGCCATCGTCGGAGTCACGGACCGGTCGATGCGAAGCATCACCCCGGCCTCTTCCAAGCGGAAGAACAAGTCGTCCGGCGATGCCGCCCCGGCCGCGGCTTCCACGGTGTCGGCCGCCATGCCGATGAAGACAGCAGGGTTGGGCTGGACCACCGCCCGGTTGAGCATCCACGGGTCGCGGGGCCTCACCCAACAGATCGCGCCCGGATCCACCCCATTGTCCAGAAGCCAGATGCACGCATCGGTAGCCGTCTTCCCCGAGCCGGCGATCACGTACTGAGAGGGCGCTCCGCCGACCTTGACCAGTTCGTTGACGGGCACGACGTGCACCCCGTCTGAGACGCGGAACGGCGCCGGCGTGGTCGACGGGATCTCGGGGGAGAGATAGCGAGCGTCGACGACACCTCGCCTGACGCGGATCTCGTACCGCTGCCCGGACACGCGCGACACGAACCGGCTTTCGCCGAGGTAGTCGCAGTTGGGATAGAAGGTCACTTGTCCGCCCGCAAGCATCCGGTCGCGCAGCACCCGGGCGTAGTACGCGCAGATTTCCGGTGCCGTCGCTCGCTCGTGCAAGCCGGCCTCGGGCCCCTCCTGCTGGATATTCCCATCGCCGAGCAGCGTCGAGGGCACGCCGTAGAACGCGGATGCCTGGTGAAGGCGGACGAAGGGGTATGCGTCCAGCCAATGCCCGCCGACACCATGACGTCGGTCGACCATGACCACGCTGACGTCCGCATGATCGATCAGCGCGTCTGTGAAGGCCATCCCCGCAGCGCCCGCACCGACCACGAGATAGTCAGCTTCCAACACCCCCACCACGGGCTCATGCTGACTGCGACGGAGCCGCCGGTCAACAGCCACGCCACGCGAGCCTGTCGATCGCGACTGACGCTCTGGGCCAGGACGCCGGGCTAGTCGAAGGCGGCGCTCATCGCAGGCATCCCGGAGCGGAGCAGCTGGACCCGGCGGATGTCGTAGACCGGGACGTCGATCGTCCGGCCCCACGAGCCCTTCCCCGACGAGACCTCGCACCAGCCGACGTCGATCGTCCGGCGGTCCCGAGTGATCACCTGCACCTGGTACTCACCCGAGGCCGGTGCGGACTCGAGGGTGAGGAACAGCCACGAGGGGCTGCCCTGGTAGACGAAGACCGTGCCCGCCGAGGAGGCGTCCGCCGTCCTCACCTCGGCTGCCGCGAGGTACCGACCGTCGGCAACGTCCAATGTCCTGCGGTATTGCTGCGCCAGCTGCCGGTCGTCCGCGGTGTTCCACCAGAGCAGGCCGGTGGCCAGCGCGGCGACCAGGACCGATGCCGCTGCGGCCAGCACGAGAGCGCCCGGTCGCCGCCACCGCTGCCCGGCCGGTGTCATCGCGGCGAGCACCTTGCTCTCGAAACCCGGGGACGGTTCGTGCTCCGGAGCGAGCAGGACGAGCCCGTCGAGCACCGTCGTGATCTCGGCGAGCTCGCGCCGGCACCCGGCGCACCGGCTGAGGTGGGCGAGCGCGCGCGCCCTCGCGTCGCCGTCGGCCACGTTTGCGGCTACCTCGGGAAGCAGGTCCCGGACCTCGGCGCACTGCGGCGTGTCAGTCATCGTGGTCCACCAGCCGATCACGCATCGCGCCGAGTCCCCTGCGCACCCGGCTCTTCACCGTGCCGATCGGGATGCCCTCCCGCTCCGCGATCTCCTTGGCCGTCAGCCCGTAGAAGGTCATCAGCACCACCGGCCTGCTCTGGTCGGACGGCAGCGCGCGCAGAGCGGTACGGACCTGGTCGGCGGTGCCCACAGCGTCCGCCGGTCCGGCAGACACGTCGGCACCCTTCACCAGCATCGTCGTCAGCAGGTCCGGGTCCATGGGCGTCTCGCGGCGATAGCGGATCGCATCGATGGCCGCGTTCCGCGTGATGGTGAGCAGCCAGGTGGCCACCCGGCCGCGTCGGGCGTCATAGGCCGCGGCATGGCGCCACGCCTTCACGAAGGCCTCTTGGGCCACCTCCTCGGCCAACGCCGGTGCCCCGACGACGGTGAGCGCCAGGCCGTAGACCCGCGCCTGGTAGCGGCGGACGAACACCGCCGCCGAGTCCGCGTCACCGACGGACATGCCGGCGAGCAGGCTCTCGTCGCTGAGCGGGGCCACCCAGGTAGTACGTGCGGGACCACCCCGGGGTTTCCCGCCGGATCGGTGAATCCGCGGCGCGCGCCATCCCGTACTACCCGTGAGGTCGTCCCGGGACATCGGAGGTCCAGATGCGTCAGGTCGTACGTTCGTCCGTCGCCGTCATCGCGTTCGCACTCCTCGCGACGTCCTGCGGATCCGACTCCGGCGACGATGCCGGCACTACCTCTGGAGCCGAGAAGGTGACCATCACCTCCCCAGCGGACGGAGCGACGGTCCAGGTGCCCTTCAAGCTCGCGTGGGACTCGACGGTGCCGCTCGGCCCGCCGGACACCGGCAAGGACCACGTCCACGTCTACGTCGACGGCGACGAGAGCGACTACACGGTGGTCGGCGGGACGACATTCCAGGTCAAGGACCTGGCGGCCGGTGAGCACACCGTCGAGATCTCGCTCCAGCACGCGGACCACACGCCGGTCGGCCCCACGTCCGAGGTCACGGTGACCGTCGAGGGCGGTGGCGGGTCCGAGTCGCCGACCAGTGACGACAACGGTGGCGGTGGCTACGGCTACTGAGATCGAGCGCTACTCCCGGCCGGCACGCTGGTTCCACGCGGCGGTCTACCTGACCGTCATCGTCCTGCTGGCCACCGGCTGGTGGATCGCGCTCGGGCACGAAGGCCGCCCGTCGCCGCTGTCCCGGCTGACCGGACGGCCCGACACCCAGCTGCACACCTGGGTGGGATGGGCGCTCGCACTGGTCGTCGTCGCCGGCCTCGTGGTCGGCGTGCGGTCCGCTGCCACGTTCGTGCGGGAGTCGCTCCGCTTCCGGCGTCAGGACCTGCGCTGGCTCGGCGCCTGGCCGAAGGCCATCGTGACCGGCCGGTTCGCCCGGCACGAGGGCGACTTCGACCCGGGCCAGCGGATCGCGAACATCGTCCTGGTGGTCCTGCTCGGCACTCTGGTGGTGAGCGGCGTCTGGCTGGCGAGGCTGCATGGCGGCCCCACCTTCGCGGTGCTGGTCCACGTGCACCGGTGGGCGACGTACGCGGTCACCCCGGTCATCCTCGGCCACGTCCTCGTAGCAGCGGGCATCCTGCCCGGGTACCGAGGTGTCTGGCGGTCGATGCACCTCGGTGGACACCTCGACGTCCGAGTCGCCCGGCGGCTCTGGCCGGCCTGGGTCGAGCGGTCCGAGGCGCGGCTCAGTGCTGGAGGTGCACGAAATAGCCGCAGGGGGTAGCGTGTTGTTCTGCTATTGGTCCCATTGTCGGTTCATGGCAGTAGGACATTGTGGTCGTCGGAGAGTGACGACGGCCGGTTGTTGATGACGAGAGAGATCGCGCTGCGGTCGACCTCGATTGCTGCGCTGTGGTGTGTCGCGCTCACGCTCGTGGGCCAACGCAGCGCCGCTGCGGCTGGCGAGCCGCGAGGTCCCGAACGGGACCGGTAACGAGAGGATCTGCATGCAGAAGACCGATGCTGTCGAGGTCGAGGGCCGCGTCACCGAGGCCCTCCCGAACGGGATGTTCCGCGTCGAGCTGACGAACGGCCACAAGGTGCTCGCGCACCTGTCCGGCCGCATGCGTCGCAACTACATCCGAGTGATGCTCGAGGACCGGGTCGTCGTAGAGCTCAGCACCTACGACCTCACCCGCGGCCGGCTCGTCTACCGCCACAAGTAGGCCCGCGAGCTCGGGACTGCCAGGCATCGCGCGACGAGAAGGGACTCCATGACGAAGCCGAGCCCAGACACCAGCAGCACCAGCACCACCCTTCACTTCCAGGCTCCGCCGGAGCTTCCGCAGGACGAGACCGACGTCACTCCTGAGCCGGCGCCGTCGTACCGGAGCACCACCCCACCTCGGGGCGGCGAGACCGCACCGGCATCCGGCGGCAGTCTCCGGATGCTCAAGGGCGCCCGTCAGGCCGCCGCGGGCATGAAGATCAGCGACGACGAGATCCGGGCCGTGCTCGAGGACCCGCAGGACGTCCAGCCCGACCCGAACCAGCCGCACCGCACCCGCCTGCGCCGCAACGGTGTCATCGTGACGACCGGCAACGACGGCATGATCCTTCGGGTCTCCCGCAAGGGCTGACCGGCTGACGCCCACACCTCGCGTCAGGGTCAGGGACCGACGGCCACCACACCGGCCCGACGCGGGTCACCGGCCGCCTCCAGCCGCCCGTCCCCGGTGACCAGGGTTGCCGACACCCCACCGAAGTACATCGAGTGCGGATGGTGCCGGCGCACCGGCAGGTCGAGGGGCGGGAGGGGCAAGTCCTCCTCGGCCTCGACCCGCGCCGCGCCGTCGGGATCGCCTGGGTCCAGGTGATGGACGTGCAGCCGCGGCCGGTCCACCGCCTCCTGCAGACCGGACGTGCCGTGTGCGAACGGCGCGAGCACTTGGAGCAGGGCCGTCGTGATGCGGTCGGCACCCGGGCTCCCGATCGCGAGCGCCGAGCCGTCCCGAGCCCGGCCCACCGTCGGCGCCATGTTGCTCGCCAGCCGGGCACCAGGCGCCGGTCGGGAGGCCCGGTTGAGCTCATGCTCGCCGAGGCAGTTGTTCAGCCACAGCCCGGTGCCAGGGACCGTTGCCCCCGACCCGTAGCCGTAGGACGCGGTCACCGCGCAGGCTGTCCCGTCCGTGCCCACCACCGACACGTGCGCCGTGCTGGGCGACCCGGCACCTGCCCACCCCACCTCGCGGAGCAGGTCGAGCGCGGCTGCCTCGCGGTCGTCGGCGACGTCGAGCCGGTCTCGGCGGGCATCGAGCACTCTGCGCTGCACCGACACCAGGTGGGCCACCTCGCCCTCGGTCCAGGCCCCGTCCGGCCGACTCCCGAGCAGGGTGAGCATCGCGACAAGCACGGCGCCGCCGATCGCCGGTGGCGGGTTCGTCCGAAGTGCCCACGACCCGGCCTGCACCGGCAGCGCTGCCCGCAGCACCGGTCGGTACGCCTCGAGGTCGGCGCGGGTGACCAGCCCGCCCCTGTCGGCCATGTCCGAGGCGACGGCCCCGGCGAGCTGTCCGACGTACATCGTCGCGGCGCCCTCGGCCGCGATCAGGGCGAGCGTCTCCGCCAGCCCGGCGACCACCATCCGGTCGCCCGTCTCCAGCCACGAGCCGTCGTGCCCCTGCAAGGAAACCGCCGTCTCGGGGTCCCACCCGAAGAGCGTCTCCCGGACGTACGGGAGGTAGTAGCCCGATGCGGCACCCAGCAGGAACCCGGTCCGGGCGACCTCCTCCGCCGGCGCCACCACCTCCCGCCAGGGCAGCGCACCGAACCGCGAGTGCAGCAGGGACAGCCCCGCCAGCGCGCCGGGGACGGCC
>DASVED010000228.1:0-7774 GCA_036380775.1 Actinomycetes bacterium | reverse complement strand
GAGAACGCTCTGGCGGCCGGCGAGGAGGAGGGAGAGGACCGTCTCGTCGGGGTCCACGGCACCGGTCTCGGCATCCTGCGGGCCGACCAGCGCCAGTCCGCCGACGCCGGACGGCTGCCGCAGAAGGTGAGCGAGCACGCGCGGCGGCGCCAGCTGCTCGTCATCACCAAGGCCAACAGCCGGTCCACCGTGCACCGACCGGCCTACCTCGACTACGTCGCCGTGAAGACGTTCGACGAGGCCGGCGAGGTCAACGGCGAGCGACGCTTCCTCGGGCTGTTCACCTCCGCCGCCTACAACGAGAGCATTCAGCGCATCCCGGTGCTGCGCCGCAAGGCGGCCGAGGTGCTGGCCCGCAGCGGCTTCCCCAGCAACAGCCACTCCGGCAAGGACCTGCTGCAGATCCTCGAGACCTATCCGCGCGACGAGCTGTTCCAGATCTCCGTCGACGACCTCGAGAAGATCGTCCTGTCCGTCCTGCACCTGCAGGAGCGCCGCCAGCTTCGGCTGTTCCTGCGTCGGGACGACTACGGCCGGTTCATGTCGTGCATGGTCTACCTGCCGCGCGACCGCTACACCACGCAGGTCCGACAGGCGATGGAGGAGATCCTCCTCGACGAGTTCGACGGGATCAGCGTCGACTACACCGCTCTGGTGTCGGAGTCGGTCCTCGCGCGCCTGCACTTCGTGGTGCGCACCGAGCCGGGCGCCGCCGTCGTCGACGTCGATCCCGTCGACGTGGAGGCAAGGCTGGTCGCGGCCACCAGGTCCTGGGAGGACGACTTCTTCGACGCTCTGCTCGACAGCTGTGGCGAGGAGCGGGCGGGAGTGCTCGCCGCGACGTACGCCGAGGCGTTCCCGGAGGCGTACAAGGAGGACCTGCCCGCGCAGGCGGCGGTCGATGACCTGCACCGTCTCGAGGCCCTCGAGTTGGGCGGCGACATCGACCTGAACCTCTACACGCCCGAGGGTGCGGCACCGGGCGAGCGGCGGCTCAAGCTCTTCCACGTCGGCGAGCCGGTGTCCCTGTCCGTCGTGCTCCCGCGGCTGCAGGAGATGGGGGTCGAGGTCGTCGACGAGCGGCCGTACCGCATCGACCGCACCGACCTGCCGCCCGCCTGGGTCTACGACTTCGGGCTGCGCTACGAGCCGTCCGGCGAGCTGCCGGTCGAGGACGCCAAGACCCTGTTCCAGGAGGCGTTCGCCGCGGTGTGGACCGCCGATGCGGAGAGCGACGGCTTCAACGCTCTCGTGCTGCGCGGCGGGCTCACCTGGCGCCAGGCCATGGTCCTGCGGGCATACTCGAAGTACCTCCGGCAGGGCGGCTCGACGTTCAGCCAGGACTACATCCAGGAATGCCTGGTCTCCAACGTGCACATCGCCCGCCAGCTGGTCAGGCTGTTCGAGGCGCGCTTCGACCCCGAGCACCAGGGCGCGTCGGAGGACCTCGTCGACGGCCTGCTGGAGGAGATCCACGGCGCGCTCGACGCGGTGGCGAGTCTCGACCAGGACCGCATCCTGCGCTCGCTGCTGGGCGCGATCCGCGCGACGATGCGGACGAGCTACTTCCAGGTCGGCGAGAACGGCCGGCCGAAGCCCTACGTCGCCTTCAAGCTCGACCCGCAGAAGGTTCCCGACCTCCCGCAACCCAGGCCCAAGTTCGAGATCTGGGTCTACAGCCCCCGGGTGGAGGGCGTCCACCTGCGCTTCGGCGCCGTCGCGCGCGGAGGGCTCCGATGGTCCGACCGCCGCGAGGACTTCCGCACCGAGGTGCTCGGCCTGGTCAAGGCGCAGATGGTCAAGAACTCCGTCATCGTGCCGGTCGGTGCCAAGGGCGGCTTCGTGGTCAAGCGCCCGCCGACGGACCCGACCGACCGCGAGGCGGTCCTGGCCGAGGGCATCGCGTGCTACCGCACCTTCATCAGCGGCCTGCTCGACATCACGGACAACCTGGTGAACGTCGATGGCCGCAGCGAGATCGTCCCTCCCCGCCAGGTCGTGCGCCACGACGGCGACGACGCCTACCTCGTCGTCGCGGCCGACAAGGGAACGGCGACGTTCTCCGACATCGCGAACCAGGTTGCCCTCGACTACGGCTTCTGGCTCGGCGATGCGTTCGCGTCCGGTGGGTCGGTGGGCTACGACCACAAGGCGATGGGCATCACCGCCCGCGGTGCGTGGGAGTCGGTGAAGCGCCACTTCCGCGAGCTCGGGATGGACACCCAGTCCGAGGACTTCACCGTCGTCGGGATCGGCGACATGTCCGGTGACGTGTTCGGCAACGGCATGCTCCTCTCCGAGAACATCCGCCTGGTGGCGGCGTTCGACCACCGGCACGTCTTCCTCGACCCGGACCCGGACCCGGCCACGTCCTACGCCGAGCGGCAGCGGCTCTACGACCTGCCCCGATCGTCATGGGCCGACTACGACGCCTCGCTCATCTCCCGCGGCGGCGGCGTCTTCCCGCGGAGCGCCAAGGCGATCCCGCTCAGCCCCGAGGTGCAGGCCCGGCTCGGGATCGCCTCCACGGTCACCAAGATCTCACCCCCGGAGCTGCTCAAGGCGGTGCTCAGCGCGCCGGTCGACCTGCTCTGGAACGGCGGCATCGGGACATACGTCAAGGCGACGACGGAGTCGCACGCGGACGTCGGTGACAAGGCCAACGACGCGATCCGGGTCAACGGCGCGCAGGTGCGTGCGAGGGTCGTCGGCGAGGGCGGTAACCTCGGCTGCACCCAGCTCGGGCGCATCGAGTACAGCCTGCGCGGCGCGGACGGAGCCGGCGGGCGGATCAACACCGACGCGATCGACAACAGCGCCGGCGTCGACACGTCGGACCGTGAGGTCAACATCAAGATCCTTCTCGACCAGGCGGTACGGGAGGGCAGGATCGACCCGGCCGCTCGCAGCTCGGTTCTCGTCGAGATGACCGACGAGGTCGGGCGGCTGGTCCTCGAGGACAACTACCAGCAGAACGTGATGCTCGGCAATGCCAGGGTGCAGGCACCGGCGATGCTCTCGGTGCACGAGCGCTTCATCAAGTCGCTGGAGCAGCGGGGCGAGCTGGACCGGGCCCTCGAGTTCCTCCCTGACCGCGAGGTCATCGCCGAGCGCGAGGCGGCCGGCATCGGGCTCACCTCCAGCGAGCTTGCCGTCCTCGCGGCCTACTCGAAGATCACGCTGACGGCGACGATCCTGGACTCCGACCTGCCCGACGACCCCTGGTTCACGGCGGCGCTGCGGCGCTACTTCCCAGCGCGCATCGTCGACGACTTCTCCGACCTGCTCGCGGGCCACCCGCTGCGCCGGGAGATCGTCACGACCTGGGTCAGCAACGACCTGGTCAACCACGGCGGCATGACCCTCGTCTTCCGCGCACTCGAGGAGACGGGCGCGAGCCCCGTCGAGATCGTCAAGGCCTACTCGGTCGTGCGGGAGGTGTTCGGCCTCGACGACTACTGGGCCGCGGTGCGTGGGCTGGACAACAAGCTCCCGACGACCGTCCAGACGATGCTCCACCTCGAGGGCAGACGGCTCGTGGACCGGTGCATCCGCTGGCTGGTGCAGGCGCGACGCGCCAGCATCGACGTGCGAGCGGAGGTGGAGCACTTCCGGGCCGACGTGGACCGCCTGGTGCCGTTGGTCCCCGACCTGCTGATCGGGTCCGAGCACGAGCGGCTGCGCATGCGGTCGGCAGAGTTCTCCGGCCTCGGCGTCCCCGAGGAGCTGGCCGACCGCGCCGCCGCACTCCTCGACACCTTCTCGCTGCTCGACGTCGTCGAGATCGCGACGGCCGAGAAGCTGCCTGCCGAGGAGGTGGCGGCGGTCTACTTCGCCGTCTCCGAGCGCATCGAGGTCGACCGGATGCTGACCCGCATCACCCTGCTGCCCCGCGACGACCGGTGGACGGCACTGGCCCGCTCCGCGTTGCGGTACGACCTCTACGCGGCGCTCGCCGGGCTCACGTCCAACGTCCTCACGGCGACCTCGTCGACCGACAGTCCGGCCAAGCGGATCGCCGACTGGGAGCAGGCCAACAAGGAAGGCGTCGCCCGCGCCCAGGCCACCCTGAGCGAGATCATCGCCTCGGACACCTTCGACCTGGCCACGCTCTCGGTGGCGCTGCGCACCATCCGCACCCTGCTCAGGGGCTGAGGACCCGCGCGACCGCGGCCACGGCCCGGGCGGCGTCACGGTCGTCGAGGTCGGCGCGAGCGGTCAGGCGCAGCCGTGAGACGCCGTCGGGGACCGACGGCGGGCGGAAGCAGCCGACCCGCAGCCCCCGGGCCAGGAGCTCGGCGGCGGCGTCGGCGGCGCGTCCGGGCTCCCCGACCAGCACCGAGACGACGGCGCCGTCCGGCCGCGTCACCGGCAGCCCGGCGTCATCGAGGTCGGCCGCCAGCGCCCGGGCCCTGGCCCGGACCGCACCGGCCAGCCCCGGCTCGGCCCGCAGCACCGTCAGGGCGGCGGCCGCAGCGCCGGCCGCCGCGGGCGCCAGCGCCGTGTCGAAGATGAACGACCGCGCCGTGTTCACCAGGTGCTCGACCACCAGGTCGTTCCCCAGGACGGCACCGCCCTGCGCGCCAAGCGACTTGCTCAGCGTTGCGGTCACCACGACGTCGTCCTGGCCCGCGACGCCGGCCTGGTGGCACGCCCCGCGGCCGTCCCCGCCGACCACACCCAGCGAGTGGGCCTCGTCGACCAGGAGCAGGGCGCCGTGCGCACGGGCCGTCGCGTGCAGCTCGGCCACGGGGGCCAGGTCGCCGTCGACCGAGAACACCGCGTCGGTCACGACGACGGCGCGTTCCTGCGTACGCCGGTCCAGTGCCGCCGCCACCGCCGCCACGTCGCGGTGCGGCGTGACCACGACCTCGGACCTGGCCAGCCGGCAGGCGTCGACCACGGAGGCGTGGTTGAGGGCGTCGGACACCACCAGGCAGCCCGGCCCGGACAGCGCGGCGACGGCACCGATGTTGGCCAGGTAGCCCGAGGAGAACACCAGCCCCGCGGGGAAGCCCATGAAGTCGGCGAGGTCCCGCTCCAGCTCGGCGTGCAGCTCGGTCGAGCCGGTGACCAGCCTCGACCCTGTCGCGCCACCGCCCCACCGCAGGGCAGCCTCCGCCGCGGCCGTGGTCACCCGCCGATCGCGGGCCAGCCCTAGGTAGTCGTTGGACGCCAGGTCGAGGACGTCCTCGCCGGCCGGCCGCGGTCGCAGCCGGCGCCGCATGCCGGTGGCATGGCGCTCCGCGGCGGCCCGGCGCAGCGGCTCGAGGCTCACCCGACCACCTCGCGGACGCTCTCCGCCACGGCGCCGCACAGCGTCGCCAGGTCGTCGTCGCCGATCGCCAGCGGCGGCATCAGGACCACGACGTCGCCCAGCGGCCGCACCCAGACCCCGCGCCGGCGGGCGGCCTGGCAGACCTCGAAGCCGGTGCGCTCGCCCACCGCGCGCACCTCGATCCCGGTCATCGTCCCGACCCGGCGGACCTCCCGGACCCCGTCGTGACGCGCCAGGCCGGCGGTCAGCTCACCGATCCGCTCGCCCACCTCGGCGGCGCGAGCGACGGTGCCGCGCTCGGCCATCAGGTCGAGGTTGGCGATCGCAGCCGCGCAGCACAGCGGGTTCGCCGTGTACGTGTGCCCGTGGAAGAAGGTGCGGGCCTGTGCCGGCGTACCGAGGAACGCCGTGTAGACGTCCTCGCGGGCCAGCACCGCCGACAAGGGCAGATACCCGCCGGTCAATCCCTTGCCGCAGGTCATCAGGTCGGGAGTGACGCCGGCGTGCTCGACGGCCCACATCCGGCCGGTGCGCCCGATGCCGGTCGCGACCTCGTCCACCACCATCAGGGCGCGGTACTCGTCGCAGAGGGCGCGGACACCGCGGACGAAGGAGACGTCGTGGGTGAGCATCCCGCCGGCGGCCTGCACGAGCGGCTCGATCACGACCGCGCACACCTGGCCATCGGCCTGCTCGAGGGCGGCCCTCATCTCGGCCAGCACCTCCGCCGCGCGGGTCACCCGGTCCTGCCCGTCGGCCAGGACGCCGGGGGAGCCGACCATCCGCGTCTCGAGCAGGATCGGCCGGTACGTCGCGTGGAACAGGTCGACGCCCCCGACACTGACCGCCCCGATGGTGTCGCCGTGGTAGCCCTCGGCCACATGCAGGAACAGCGGGCGGGGACCGGTCCCGTCCTCGCGTTGCGCGGTCGCCTGGAACGCCATCTTCAGCGCGGCCTCGACCGCGGAGGAGCCGTCGCCGGCGTAGAACACGCGGGTCAGGCCCTCCGGTGCGCCCGCCAGCAGGCGCTCGGCGAGCTCGATGCCCGGCTCGTGGGTCAGCCCGAGGAACGTCGTGTGGTCCAGCCGGTCGAGCTGCGCGCGGACCGCGGCGTCGATCTCCGGCACGCGGTGCCCGTGCACCGTCACCCACAGCGAGGACACGCCGTCGAGGTAGCGGTTCCCGTCGGTGTCCCAGAAGTGCATGCCGTCTGCGCGGTCGACGACGATCGGCTCGTCGACCGGCCACGCCGAGTGCTGGGTGAAGGGGTGCCAGAGGGCCCGCAGGTCGCGCTCCACGAGCCCAGCGGTCCGGGTGGTGGTGTCGGTCGTCGCGGGGCTGGTCACGAGCATGGACTGTAGGCCGCTCGCGGCGGACACCTAGGCTCGGGTTCGTGGCCTCGCTCCAGGACGTCGCGCATGCGCGGACCGACCTCACCGGCGAGGACGTCGAGTGGCTGCACCAGCTGCTCGCCGACTGGCAGCTGCTCGCCGACCTGTCCTTCGCCGACCTGGTGCTGTGGCTTCCGCTGCACGGCCGGGCCGGCTTCGTCGCGGTGGCCCAGATGCGTCCGACCACCGGGCCGACCGCCCACCACGACGACGTGGTCGGCGCCGAGGTGCCGCGCGGCCGGCGCCCGCAGCTGGACCAGGCCTTCGACGAGCAGCGGATCTGCCGGGAGCGCGACCCGGACTGGCCCGGCGACGTGCCGGTGCGCGAGGAGACGATCCCCGTCGTCCGGTCGGGACGCGTGGTGGCGGTGGTCAGCCGGCACACGAACCTCGCCGCCGCTCGGACGCCGAGCCGGCTGGAGCTCACGTACCTGCGGACGGCCGACGACCTGGCGCTGATGATCTCGCGGGGCCGGTTCCCGGTTCCGGACTCCGACCCGCGGGTGGCGCACGCCCCGCGGGTCGGCGACGGGCTGATCCGTCTCGACGCGTCCGGGGTGGTCACCTTCGCGAGCCCGAACGCGCTCTCCGCCTACCGGCGACTTGGCCTCGCGACCGACCTGACCGGGACGAACCTGGGGGACGTCACGGCCCGGCTGGCCGGCTCGGGTGCCGGCCGGGCGCCGGTCGACGAGGCGCTGTCGATGGTGGTCAGCGGCTGGGCTGCCCGTGAGGCGGAGGTGGAGGCATCGGGGACGGCCCTGCGCCTGCGGGTCATCCCGCTCGCGCCCGACGGCGTGCGGACCGCCGCGCTGGTGCTGTGCCGCGACGTCACGGAGGTCCTCCGGCAGGAGCGCGAGCTGGTCGGCAAGGACACCGCGATCCGGGAGATCCACCACCGGGTGAAGAACAACCTGCAGACGGTGGCGGCCCTGCTGCGGCTGCAGGTGCGCCGCCTGGGGGACGGGGACGAGTCGGCCAAGGAGGCGCTGCGGGAGGCCGAGCGCCGGATCGCCTCGATCGCGGTCGTGCACGAGACGCTCGCGCGGACCGGCGACAGCGGTGTGGACTTCGACGAGGTCGCGGACCGGGTCGCAAGCATGGT
>DASVED010000227.1:0-2815 GCA_036380775.1 Actinomycetes bacterium | reverse complement strand
CTGCACCGGCTCCGACCAGCGTGTGGAGCTCGTCGATGAACAGGATGATGTCGCCGCGCGTGCGGATCTCCTTGAGGACCTTCTTGAGCCGCTCCTCGAAGTCACCGCGGTAGCGGCTGCCGGCGACGAGAGCGCCGAGGTCGAGCGTGTAGAGCTGCTTGTCCTTGAGGGTCTCGGGCACCTCGCCCTTGACGATGGCCTGGGCCAGCCCCTCGACGGCCGCCGTCTTGCCGACACCCGGCTCGCCGATGAGGACCGGGTTGTTCTTGGTGCGGCGGGACAGCACCTGCATGACCCGCTCGATCTCCTTCTCGCGGCCGATCACCGGGTCGAGCTTGCCCTCACGGGCCTGCTGGGTGAGGTTGCGACCGAACTGGTCGAGCACCAGCGAGGTAGAGGGGGCACCCTCGGCCGGGCCGCCGGCCGTCGCGGTCTCCTTGCCCTGGTAGCCCGAGAGCAGCTGGATGACCTGCTGGCGGACCCGGTTGAGGTCGGCGCCGAGCTTGACGAGCACCTGGGCGGCGACGCCCTCACCCTCGCGGATCAGGCCGAGCAGGATGTGCTCGGTCCCGATGTAGTTGTGGCCGAGCTGCAGTGCCTCGCGCAGCGAGAGCTCGAGGACCTTCTTGGCCCGCGGGGTGAACGGGATGTGCCCCGAGGGCGCCTGCTGGCCCTGCCCGATGATCTCCTCGACCTGGGACCGGACGGCCTCCAGGGAGATGCCCAGCGACTCGAGCGCCTTGGCAGCGACACCTTCGCCCTCGTGGATGAGGCCGAGCAGGATGTGCTCGGTCCCGATGTAGTTGTGGTTGAGCATCCGGGCCTCTTCTTGGGCCAGGACGACAACCCGCCGGGCGCGGTCGGTGAACCTCTCGAACATCTGGCGCTCCTCACGAGAGCGGTCGGGCAGGTGGTGCGACCCGTCGCCGGCTTCGGCGACCGGTCACCTGTCCCTTCGCATGCTAGTCCTGCACGCTGACCGATCTGTCGGTTGTTCCCTTGTCGTGACTACTCGGCTGCAACTACCCGCGACCTGATGGATGTTCCGCAACATCCTCGTGCCCGCTACGCCACCAGCGAACGCCTCGCGACCAGGGATGTCACTCGCCTGGCCGCACCCCTGCTGGTCTGGGCGGGCATGATCTGAGCGTGCATGATCTGAGCGTGCCCGAGCCTGACGAGAGCCCGCCCGACGTACGTCGCCTGGAGCCCGCCGAGCGTGACCGGGCGCTGACCACCGTCGTCGCGGCCTTCGAGAGCGACCCCCTGCTCCGCTGGGTCTGGCCGGAGGACGGCCGCTACGCCTCCTGCGCCCCCGGGTTCTTCGGCCTGCTGCTCGACCTGCGGCGCGCCGGCGGGGAGGTCTGGGCGGCGTCCGGCGGGGCGGCTGTGGCCATGTGGGACCCGCCGGGGGGGCTGTACCGGCATCCCGCCGAGGACCCGTGGCCGGCGCTGCAGGAGACGTTCACCGACGGCGAGCGCGCCCGCTGGGTCGTCTACGAGGAGCTGATGGGCGGTCGTGGCCCCTCCCCGCACTGGTACCTCGGGGTGCTGGCGACCGATCCTGCGCAGCGTCGGCGCGGGCTGGCCGGCGCGGTGGTCGCACCGGTGCTCGCAGCCGCCGACCGGACGGGCTTGCCGGCGTACCTGGAGACGGCATCCGCTGTGAACGTGCCCTACTACGCCCGGTTCGGGTTCGCGGTCGAGCGGGAGGTGGACCTGCCGGACGCCGGGCCACGGTGCTGGCTGCTCCGGCGCGAGCCCCAGGCAGCGGCGTGACCGCGGACGGGGCCGGCGCCGAGGGTGGCGAGGTCCTCGTCGTCGTCGCGGCCGGGCCGGGCCTGGGCCGCGCTGTGGCGTTGCGCTTCGCCCGCGAGGGCGCGGCGGTCGGGCTGGTCGCCCGATCGCCGGACTCGCTCGCCGGGCTCGCCGACGAGCTGCGAGCGGCGGGTGCCCGCGCCGTGGCCGCAGCCGCCGCCGATGTCGCGGACGAAACCGCTCTGCGCACCGCGCTGCGCGACCTCGCGGCGGAGCTCGGCCCGGCGACGGCGCTGGTCTACAACGCCTCGGCCTACGTCCAGGGCTCAGGCTTGACGCTCGCGGCTGACCAGCTGCGCGCCGTCCTGGACGTCGGCGTGGTCGGCGCGATGGTGGCCGCTGCGGAGGTGGCGCCGGGCATGCGGGCCGCGCGGCGCGGGACGGTGCTGCTGACCGGCAGCATCGCGGCCGACCGGGCCTCCACCAGCGCCACCGCCGTCGGCGTCGCCAAGGCAGGCCTGCGCAACCTCGCGCTCTCGCTGCACAAGGAGCTCGCTCCTGACGGCGTCCGAGTCGTCACGGTCACCATCGACGGCGTGCTCAGCGGCCCGAAGGCGCTCGACGTCGCTGAGATCGCCCACCTCTACTGGAACCTGCACACCCAGGCCGTCGCGCCGCCCGCCGTGGTCACGTTTCCGGCCTGACCGGCGCATTGTTACGCGCAGTGATGGGCGTGGACGCCGCCCTGCGCCCGGTCTACGGTCGCAGACGTCTCCGCCTAACGGGGGCGGGGGAATCAGGCGGGGAGGCGGTAGAAGATGAGTCACCGAGTAGTGGTTCACGGATGGCGGGTCGCGGTGGTGGGCGTCGTCGCAGGCGCCCTTCTCATCAGCTGGCCGATGAGCCCGGTGGCGACGGCGGACGTGCGTACGCCGAGCCACGTGACCGGGAACACGTACGGCGGGCTGACGGCGCAGGGGATTCCTGTGATCATGGACATGAACTCGACTCGGCGCCGGGTGGTCCGAGCAGCGACGATGCTCGAGCTGACGTGCAC
>DASVED010000226.1:0-8728 GCA_036380775.1 Actinomycetes bacterium | reverse complement strand
CCGTCGTCGTCGGTCGCCGAGAAGGTGAACAGGTAGCTCCCGCGCTTGAGGTTCTGGGTCAGGGTGCTGCTCGTCGACAGGACCTTGCCGGTGCTGCTCGTCCACCGCCGGGTCGCGATGGTCCCGTCCTGGTCGGTCGCGGTCCCGGTCAGCGTCACGGAGACCGACCGGGCGGTGGTGGTGATGATCCGGTCGTCACCGGCGGAGACGGTGGGTGGCTGGTTCGTCGGCGGGGGAGGCGGCGGTGGGCCGGTCGTTCCGACCAGCGGACCGGTGGAGACGTCGGCGGCGAAGGACCCTCCGGGGCCGCCGTTCCAAGCCAGCACCCGCACCAAGTAGGAGCCGACGACCGGCGAGGCGACGAGCAGCGTCTCCTGCCGCCCGACCGCCGTGCACAGCCAGCCGGACAGCGCGCACTCACTGGTGGCGACCAGGCTGCCGTTCGGCGCGCGCAGCTCGGCGTCGAGGTCCGGGCTCCACTCACCCGGCCAGGCGCATCCCAAGCCCGGCCAGTAGAGCAAGCAGCTCTGCGAGCCACTGGTGATGGTGAGGGTCACGGCGAGCGGGACGCCGCTGTCCGTGACCGGCACCGCGAACGTCGTCGACCCGCCCGTCGGCACCGAGCCGGCGGTCCGGGAGAAGGTCGGGAAGGTCGTGGCGGCTTGGTTGGCTGCGCCGGTGAGCCGTTGCACGAAGGCCTCGGCGTCGACCAGGCCCGAACCCCACTCCGAGTCCTTGCCGGCCAGGCCGCGGTCGACGGCGGCGCCCTCCAGGGCTGCGGCGACCTGAGCAGGACTCGACGCAGGGGCCGCCTGCAGCCCCAGTGCGACGACACCGGCGACGTACGGCGCGGCCATCGACGTCCCGGAGAACGTGACGTAGCCGGCTCCGGTGCCCGCGTCAGCGGCCGAGACCGTGACCCCCGGCGCCGACACGTCCGGCTTGGCGTACGAGCCGCCGGGAGCCAGCACCGGACCGCGCGAGGAGAACGGTGCCAGCGCGATACCGGCGTCGCGGTAGTCGGCGCCCGCCGGGGCCGACCAGTCGCTGACGGCTCCGACGGTGATGGCGGTGCGAGCGGCCCCCGGGGACGGGATGGTGCTCGGCGCGTCTCCCGCGTTGCCGGCCGCGACGACGACGGCGGTCCCGCCGGCCGTGGCCTGGTCGACGGCGACGCTCATCGGATCGCTGCCGTCGGAGGGCACGCTGTCGCCGAGGCTCATCGACACGACGTCGACACCGGGCTGGGCCGCGCACCACTGGATGCCGCTCAGCACCACGTCGTTGGGTCCGGATCCTCCCGCGTTGAGGACCTTGGCCGCGTAAAGGCTGGCGCCCGGCGCGACGCCGATGTGCGCAGCGGCCGTCGCCGAGGTGGTGCCGGTCGCCGAGTCGCCGTCGCCGGCCGCGATCGACGCCACGTGGGTGCCGTGCCCGTGGTCGTCGTAAGGCTGGGTGCCCGTCCCGATGAGATCGCGGAAGACGACGGTACGCGGGGCGATCTGCTCGTGCGCGGGGTCCACGCCGGTGTCGACCACGCAGACGCCCACGCCCGCGCCGGTGGTCGAGAACGTCTGCCGGGCCAGGGCAGCGCCGAAGTCCCGGTCGGTCGCCGTGTCCGTGACCCGCACCGTGCGCACGGCGTCGACGCGGACCACCCCGGGCACGCGCGTCAGCGCGCGGGCCTGACCTGCTGTGACCCGGGCCGAGAAGCCGTCGACGAGGGGGAGCAGCCGCCGCACCGCGAAGGAACCGACCGCGGCGCGGGCGCCGCCCACGCCGACGCCGCGGACGATGACGTCGACCCGATCGCTCCCGGTGGCCCGGCCCAGCCGGGCGGCGAGGTCGTCGGCGAGGCGGTCGTGGTCCCGGTCGGTCGCCGGCGGGTCCCCCGGCCGCGCGGGCGCCACGATGCGGCTCCCATCCTCGGCGGGCGAGGCCGCGGCCGACCCGGCGGACAGGACCGCCGCGGCGACGGCAGCCGCGAGCGCGACAGCACGATACGGACGCAACGGACCCACCCCCTGATCACCCCGAGCGCTTCGGACGGTAGGCCGTCCGCGACGGGCTGTCCATCGGCACCAGGGCCCTTCACAACCTTCCCGGCTGATGGTTGGCTGCGATCAGTCCACTCATCACCCGCTCTACGACGAGCTGAGGAGTGTTGCTCATGGCCAGGATCCAGATGACTGTCGATGGCGAGCGACGAGAGGACGAGGTCGAGCCACGGCTGCTGCTCGTGCACTACCTGCGCGAGCAGGCGGGCCGCGTCGGGACCCCGGTGGGGTGCGACACGAGCAACTGCGGTGCCTGCACCGTGCGCCTCGACGGGAAGACCGTGAAGTCCTGCAGCGTGCTCGCCGTGCAGGCGGACGGCGGTGAGGTCACCACCATCGAGGGGCTCGCGAACGGGGAGTGGCACCCGGTCCAGAAGGCCTTCAAGGAGTGCCACGCGCTGCAGTGCGGCTACTGCACGCCGGGGATGATCATGGCGGCCGTCGACCTGCTGGAGCACAACCCGAACCCGGATGAGCAGGAGATCCGGGACGGTCTCGAAGGGAACCTCTGCCGCTGTACCGGCTACCACAACCTCGTCAAGGCCGTGCAGATGGCCGCCGAGGGTGGTGCCCGATGACCACCACCGAGGAGCGCCAGGCTCCCGCCGTCGGCCAGCCCCTGCGGCGCAAGGAGGACGCCCGACTGGTCACCGGCCGGACTCGTTGGACGGACAGCGTGACCCCGGCAGGCACCCTGCACATCGCTCTGCTGCGGTCGCCGATGGCACATGCCCGGCTGTCCCGCGTCGACGTGTCGGCCGCGCGCGAGCTGCCCGGCGTGGTCGCCGCGTTCTCCGGCACCGACCTGGCCGACGACTTCGGCAGCCTCCCGATGGCCTGGACGGTCAGCGAGGACGCCAAGACGCCGTCGCACTTCCCGCTGGCGCGCGACACCGTGCGCTACGTGGGAGACGCAGTGGCCGTGGTCGTCGCGAGCAGTCGCTACGGAGCCGTGGACGCGCTGGAGGCGGTCGAGGTCGACTACGAGCCGCTGCCCGTCGTGCTCGACATGGAGCAGGCGATGACTGCCGGGTCCCAGCTGGTGCACGAGGACCTCGACACGAACGTCTGCTTCACCTTCCACGAGGAGCACGGCGACTACGAGGCGTCCAAGGCCAAGGCGGACGTCGTCTTCAAGCGCCGCTACATCAACCAGCGCCTCATCCCCAACGCGATGGAGCCGAGGTCGGTGGTCGCCGACCCGACCGCAGGAGCCGACTCGTTCACGCTCTGGTCTGCGACCCAGGTCCCTCACTTCGTGCGGGTCTTCATGTCGCTGGTCACCGGCATCCCGGAGCACAAGATCCGGGTCATCGCGCCGGACGTCGGCGGTGGGTTCGGCTCCAAGCTGGACATCTACGCGGAGGAGGCCATCTGCCTCGCGCTGGCGCGTCGGCTGGGCCGGCCGGTCAAGTGGACGGCGTCGCGCAGCGAGGACTACCAGGCAACCATCCACGGGCGCGACCTCATCCAGGACATCGAGATCGCGGCGACGTCGGAGGGAAAGATGCTCGGCCTGCGCGTCGACCTGCTGTCCGACATGGGCGCGTACCTGCAGCTGCTCACACCGGCCATCCCGCTGCTCGGGCGCTACATGTACCCCGCGATCTACAAGTTCGAGACGCACTCGTTCCACTGCACGGGCGTGTTCACGAACAAGACCCCGACCGACGCCTACCGCGGGGCCGGTCGGCCCGAGGCGACGTACTCCATCGAGCGGGCAGTCGACGACCTGGCGGCTCACCTCGGGGTCGAACCGCTCGAGCTCCGTCGCCGGAACTGGATCGGCCATGACGAGTTCCCGTACACGACGGTCTGCGGCCTCGAGTACGACTCGGGCAACTACGAGGCCGCGACAGAGAAGGCGCTCGAGCTGTTCGGCTACGACTCGCTTCGGGCCGAGCAGGCCAAGCGGCGGGAGTCCAACGACCCGGTCCAGCTCGGCATCGGCATCTCGACGTACACCGAGATGTGCGGCCTGGCCCCCTCCCGCTGGCTGGGCGAGAAGGGATACGTCGCAGGCGGCTGGGAGCGGGCCACCGTCCGGATGACCCCGCTGGGCAAGGCCGAGGTGGTGGTGGGCACGTCACCGCACGGCCAGGGTCACGTCACGACGTTCAGCCAGATCACGGCCGACGCGCTGGGTGTCCCGTTCGATGACGTCGAGGTCATCGTCAACGACACCGCCGCCGTCCCGTGGGGGCTGGACACCTACGGCTCGCGGTCGCTCGTCGTTGGCGGCACCGCGGTACGCCACGCCGCCGAGTCCGTGGTGGACAAGGCCAAGCTGCTGGCGGCGCACCTCCTCGAGGCCGACCCCTCGGACGTCGAGTTCGACGCCGGAACCTTCCGGGTCAAGGGGACGCCGTCGGCCACCAAGACGATCCAGGAGGTGGCCTTCGCGTCCTTTACCGCGCACACGATGGCCGAGGGCAGCGACGCAATCCTCACCGCCGACAACCTGATGGACCCGGAGACGTTCTCCTACCCGCACGGAACGCACCTGTGCGCCATGGAGGTCGACACGGAGACCGGCATGGCGAAGATCCGCAAGTACGTCTGCGTCGACGACGTCGGCAAGGTGGTCAACCCGATGATCGTCGAGGGCCAGGTGCACGGCGGAGTCGCCCAGGGCATCGCGCAGGCGCTGTACGAGGAGGCGGTGTACGACGACGGCGGCAACCTGGTGACCGGAACGATGGTCGACTACCTGGTGCCGGCACCGCCGGACCTGCCGTCGTTCGAGACCGGCCGCACCGAGACCCCGTCGACGACCAACCCGCTCGGGGTCAAGGGCGTCGGGGAGGCGGGGACCATCGCGTCGACACCTGCCGTGGTGAACGCCGTGGTCGACGCCGTCCGGCATCTCGGTGTCGACGACGTACGCATGCCGTGCACGCCGGAACGGGTCTGGCGAGCTATCCACCAGGGTGGCGGCGGGGGTACGCCCGCCGCAGAGGGAACTGTCGCCTACGGCGGCGACTCCACGGCGACGACGGCTGGAGGTGGGCAGGCATGATCCCGGCTCAGTTCGAGTACACGCGCGCCGGCTCTGTCGACGAGGCGGTCGCCACGCTGGGTGAGCACGGCGACGAGGCGAAGGTGATGGCGGGCGGCCAGTCTCTGATCCCGCTGCTCCGGCTTCGCCTGGCGTACCCGGAGTTCGTCGTCGACGTCAGCCGGGTCGGCGAGATGACCGGGATCCGGGAAGACGGGGACCAGCTCGTCATCGGCGCCATGACAACGCACCACGACGTGATGCACGACGAGCTGGTTCGCCGGCACTGCGGCCTGATCGCCCAGGCGACCGAGACGGTCGCGGATCCCGCAGTACGGCATCGCGGCACCTTCGGTGGTGCCCTCGCGCACGCCGACCCCGCCAGTGACCTTCCCGCGGTGGCCGTCGCGCTGGGCGCCGAGATGGTGGTGGCGGGCAGCAGCGGGAGGCGCACCGTGCCGGCCGGCGAGTTCTTCCTGGACTACCTGCAGACGGCGCTCGAGCCGGACGAGCTGCTGGTCGAGGTGCGCGTGCCCAAGCTCGGCGACGGCTGGGGCTTCCGCTACGAGAAGTTCCACCGGGTCGCCCAGTCGTGGGCGATCGTCGGTGTCGCCGCGGCCGTCCAGCGGTCCAACGGAAGCATCGCCGCGACGCGGGTCGGGCTGACCAACATGGGTGCCACGCCGATCCGGGCCAGCGGCGTGGAGGAGGCCCTCACGGGAGGCGGCCTCGACGGCATCGCGGCCGCCGCCGAACGCGCCGCGGAACGGACCAGTCCGCCGAGTGACCTCAACGGCAAAGCCGACTACCGTGAGCACCTGGCCCGCGTCCTGACGAGGCGGGCACTGACCGCCGCGGCGGGGGGGAGCTAGCCAGATGCAGCTCGAGCACCATTTCACGGTGCCGGTTCCGGTCGGGCAAGCGTGGGAGGTGCTGCTCGACGTCGAACGCGTCGCGCCCTGCATGCCGGGCGCGACCGTCGAGTCTTTCGACGGCGAGACCATCGAGGGCAGGGTCAAGGTCAAGGTCGGTCCGATCCAGGTGACCTATGCCGGCACGGCGAAGTTCACCGAGAAGGACGAGGCTGATCGGCGCGCGGTGATCGAGGCGAGCGCCAAGGAGGCGCGCGGCGCCGGGACGGCCAACGCCACCATCACCGCGGTCCTGACCGGATCGGGCTCGTCCACCGACGTCACGGTGACCACCGACCTGCAGATCACCGGCAAACCCGCGCAGTTCGGCCGCGGGGTCATGGTCGAGGTGGGCAACAAGCTGCTCGGTCGCTTCGCCGACTGCCTCGCGGGCGAGCTGGGCAGCGGGTCCGGCGCGACGACGAGTCCGGCGGCCGTTCCCGACGAGGCCGCCGGCGCCCCCGCATCCCCGGCCGCGTCGACGGCCGGCTCGGACAGTCAGGCGGCGGCCGCGGCCAAGGACATCTCCGCCTCGACGTCGGCACCGGCCCCGCAGGCCACGCCGGCGCCTCCGTCGCTGCGCCGGATCCCGGCAGGCGACGACGAGGCGATCGACCTGCTCGACGCTGCCGGTGTCCCGGTCCTGAAGCGCCTGCTCCCCGTGGTGGGCGCGGTGGTCCTGCTGCTCGTCGTCTGGCGCCTGCTGGTCCGGCCGCGCGGCTGAGCACGGCTGACGCTCTCAGCGAACGCCCTGGTGAACCCCGGGGCGGCCGGGCAGGGTCGTCGCCATGCGAGTGCTGATCATCGGTGGGACGTCGTTCCTCGGTCGCGCGACGGCCGACGAGGCGCTGGGCCGGGGCTTCGACGTGACGACGTTCAACCGCGGTCGCAGCGGTCCCGACGTCCGTGGTGTCACGGCGCTGCGCGGAGACCGCACGTCGGATGCCGACCTCGCCCAGCTGGCCGGCCTCCGCTTCGACGTGGTGGTCGACACCTGCGGCTTCGTGCCCGCGGTGGTTCGCCGGTCCGCGGAGCTTCTCGAGGCATCCGGAGCGCACTACGCCTACGTCTCGAGCATGTCGGCCACGACGACCTGGCCAGCTGTCCCGACCCCCGACGGCGCGCCGGGTCAGGAGTGCCCGTCCGACGCCGGACCGGAGGACGGTGACTACGGGAAGCTCAAGGCCGGTTGCGAGCGTGCCGTGACCGAGGTGTTCGGGGACCGCTGTGTGGTGCTGCGGGCCGGCCTGCTGCTCGGTCCACACGAGAACGTCGGCCGGATGCCGTGGTGGCTGGACCGGATGGCACGCGGCGGCGAGGTCCTCGCGCCCGGCCACCCGGATGTCCCGATGCAGCTCGTCGACGCCCGTGACCTCGCGGCGTTCATGCTGGACCGCGGTGCGAACGCGACCCCCGGCACCGTGAACGCGACCGGCCCCCGAGGCAACGCGACGATGGGCAGCTGGCTGGAGGACTGCCGTCAGGCCACCGGGTCCGTTGCCGAGCTCACCTGGGTCCCCGACGACCTGGTCCTCGAGCACGAGGTGGAGCCGTGGACCGAGCTGCCGCTCTGGATGCCGCCCGGCCTGGACAGTGACCACGTGTGGGACGCGGACACGGGCGACGCCGAGCGAGCCGGGCTGCGCAGCCGCCCGGTCGCGGACACCGTGCGCGACACCTGGGCCTGGATGCAGGCAGGTGGCCGGGTGCCGGAGCAGCCACCACACGACCACGTCCCGCGGCACGGCATCGACCCGGCGAAGGAGGAGCGGATCCTGCGCGACTGGCACGCACGCGGATGACCGCTCGGTTAGCGGCGGTGCAGTGATCGAGTAGCGCACATGCCGATGTGCGGATGTAGCAGAGCTGGCCCTACCGGTCGCTCGGTGGAGGATCGGCCATTCAGCTGGCCAGGCGCAATGATCGGGTCGCTGTGTCCCGGGTCAATCGCGGCCGGAATGACGCGGGTTCACGACGACCGATTCACTGCGAATGCGGGGGCCTCGTCCTGACCGCGTTCGTGTTCGTAGGTCACACCCCGACGAGTCCAGCCACCGCCGCGCGGAACTGATCTACGACGGCTCGCTCGGACCGCCCTGAGAGTCGCAAGTTGCTCCGTCGTGACCGTCACACGCGCTTGCCTGCGGGCTGGGGAGGACGACCATGCGCGAGACCCCCGTGCGGTCGCACGGGGGTCTCGCGGGTAGTGCCGGGGCCGGGTACCGGGGCGTGTCAGGCGTTGAAGCTGCCGAGGTACTGGCCCAGGGACGGGCGGCCCAGGTGACCGGCCTCCTGCATGATGCCGGGGGTCTCCGGGTCCGTTGCGAACGCCGTCCACCCGTCCTCGTCCCAGTCGAAGACGGCCCACACCCGGTCCTCCTCGATCGGGTCGCGGTAGACCGTGGCCCCCTGCGAGCCGTGCGATCCGCGCTTGTCGGCGCCCTTCGTGCTGAACACCTCGAGGAAGTGGTCGAGGTCCTTCACCTTCGTCGTCGCCAGGATCATGTCGTCCTCCTTGTGGTGGGCCCGGGTCCCCGTGTCTCCCAGCCTGGTGGCTGGCTCGACCGGAATCCTCCGCCGCCGGCCGGTCTCCCCACATGAGGAGATTCCCCTATTTCGGGTCCCCATCTGGCGGGCGGTCGGCGCGGAGCCCTCAGCCGGCCCCGCCCTCGACGGCGTCATGGTCGAAGGCCCACCGGGTGGCCGCGGCCCGGTTGGTGACGCCGAGCTTGGTGTAGATGTGCTGGACGTGGTTGTCGGCG
>DASVED010000225.1:0-8322 GCA_036380775.1 Actinomycetes bacterium | reverse complement strand
CGATGAGCCGCACCTAGCGTGACCCCCATGGACATCTACGATCAAGGGAGCGATGCCTGATGAAGACGATGACGTGCAAGCAGCTGGGTGGGCCGTGCGATCTCGCGCTGCACGGCAAGACCGCAAACGATGTCATCAAGGCGCAGGACAGCCACCTCAAAGAGATGGTCGCCAGCGGCGACGAAACGCACAGGAGTGCGTTGACGGAGATGCAGGGCAGGTGGAAGAACCCGATAGCAGGCATGGGGTGGTACCGGAGGGCCAAGCGTGACTTTGCTGCTCTTCCAGAAGGCTGACGTGACCGCGAGCTGACGCGCGACGGCATTCCCGCGCAGCACAAGGAGAAATGATGAGCAAGGCCAACACCCGGTCTCCTGCGCCGCAGGGTGCCGACAGCCACGACCTGATCCGCGTGCACGGAGCCCGCGAGAACAACCTCAAGGACGTCAGCGTCGAGCTGCCGAAGCGCCGGCTGACGGTGTTCACCGGCGTCTCCGGCTCGGGCAAGAGCTCGTTGGTGTTCGGCACGATCGCCGCGGAGTCGCAGCGGCTGATCAACGAGACATACAGCGCCTTCGTCCAGGGCTTCATGCCGACGCTGTCGCGCCCGGAGGTCGATCTCCTGGAGGGGCTGACGACGGCGATCATCGTCGACCAGGAGCGGATGGGCTCGAACCCGCGGTCCACCGTCGGCACAGCCACAGACGCCTACGCGATGCTGCGCATCCTCTTCAGCCGGCTCGGGAAGCCGCACATCGGCTCGCCGACGGCGTTCTCGTTCAACGTCCCGACGCGGACGGCGAGCGGGGTGATGAGCACCGAGAAGTCCGGCGGCCGGGTCGAGAAGAACGTGGTGCGCAACGTCGTCTACCAGGGCGGCATGTGCCCGCGCTGCGAGGGCATGGGCTCCGTCTCCGACTTCGACCTCACCGCGTTGTACGACGACAGCAAGTCGCTGAGCGAGGGCGCGCTGACCGTCCCCGGCTACAGCATGGACGGCTGGTACGGCCGCATCTTCAGCGGAGCCGGCCTGCCCATGGACAAGCCGATCGGGAAGTTCACCAAGAAGGAGCTCGACAAGCTGCTGTACGGGGAGCCGACCAAGATCAAGGTCGAGGGGATCAACCTCACCTACGAGGGGCTCATCCCGAAGATCCAGAAGTCGATGCTGTCGAAGGACGTCGAGGCGATGCAGCCGCACGTCCGCGCCTTCGTCGAGCGGGCGATCACGTTCACGACCTGCCCCGAGTGCGACGGCACCCGGCTCAGCACGGAGGCGAGGTCGTCGAAGATCAAGGGGAAGAACATCGCCGACCTCTGCGCGATGCAGATCAGCGACCTGGCCGACTGGGTCAGGACGGTCGACGAGCCGTCGGTGGCCCCGCTGCTCGCCGGGCTGCAGCACCTGCTCGACTCGTTCGCGGAGATCGGGCTGGGCTACCTCTCGCTCGACCGGCCGGCGGGGACGCTGTCCGGGGGAGAGGCGCAGCGCACCAAGATGATCCGCCACCTCGGGTCGTCGCTCACCGACGTCACCTACGTCTTCGACGAGCCCACGATCGGCCTGCACCCGCACGACATCGAGCGCATGAACCAGCTGCTGCTGCAGCTGCGCGACAAGGGCAACACCGTGCTCGTCGTGGAGCACAAGCCGGAAACCATCGCGATCGGCGACCACGTCGTCGACCTCGGTCCCGGCGCCGGCACCGCGGGGGGCACGGTCTGCTTCGAGGGGACCGTCGCGGGGCTGCGGAAGAGCGACACCACGACCGGTCGCCATCTCGACGACCGGGCCGCGCTGAAGGAGTCGGTGCGTCCGTCGTCCGGCGCACTCGAGGTCCGTGGCGCGTCGACCCACAACCTGCAGGACGTCGACGTCGACATCCCGCTCGGGGTGCTCTGCGTCCTCACCGGCGTCGCCGGCTCCGGCAAGAGCTCGCTGATCCAGGGCTCGGTCGCCGGCCGGGACGGCGTGGTGGTCGTCGACCAGGGCGCGATCCGCGGCTCGCGACGGAGCAACCCGGCGACGTACAGCGGGCTGCTCGAGCCGGTGCGCAAGGCGTTCGCGAAGGCCAACGGCGTGAAGCCGGCGCTGTTCAGCTCCAACTCCGAGGGCGCCTGCCCGGCCTGCAACGGGGCCGGAGTGGTCTACACCGAGCTGGGCGTGATGGCCACCGTGGCGACGACCTGCGAGGAGTGCGAGGGGAGGCGGTTCCAGGCGTCGGTCCTGGCGTACACGCTGGGCGGCCGGAACATCGCCGACGTGCTCGCGATGTCGGTGACCGAGGCGACGGAGTTCTTCGGCGACGGCGACGCGGCGACGCCGGCCGCGCACAAGGTCCTCGACCGGCTGGCCGATGTCGGGCTCGGCTACCTCACGCTGGGCCAGCCGCTCACGACGCTGTCCGGAGGCGAGCGGCAGCGGCTCAAGCTGGCCGCCCAGATGGCGGCAAAGGGCGACGTCTACGTCCTTGACGAGCCGACCACCGGCCTGCACCTCGCCGACGTGGAGAACCTGCTCGGCCTGCTCGACCGTCTGGTCGACTCCGGAAAGTCGGTCCTCGTGATCGAGCACCACCAGGCGGTGATGGCGCACGCCGACTGGATCGTCGACCTCGGGCCGGGCGCCGGGCATGACGGCGGACGGATCGTCTTCCAGGGCACGCCCGCCGACCTGGTCGCCGCCAAGAAGAAGACCCTCACCGGCGAGCACCTCGGGGCCTACGTCGGCACTTGACGGGGGCTCGCGGAACGCCCCTGCCAGTGGATGTCAGCCGGTCGCAGCCGCCGGCTCCCGCTGCCGGTCGAGGCCGCCAGTCCAGTGCCGGACGAGCGGGCTGGTCACCACGACGAGGCCGAAGAGCCGCGTGAGCGCGCTGAGCGGGTACCACCAGCCCGCCTGCGCCGGGTCGAGGGAGAATCCGGGCACGGCGACCAGTGGGACGACCATGACCCCGAGCAGGTAGATCGCGCTGAGGAACCGTCGAGCCCGTTCGCTGCCCCGCCAGACCAGGCGGAGAGCGACGACCATGACCACCCACCAGCCCTGTGCCGTGGCGGGCCCACCGTCGCCGTAGCGGGTCAGCGCGAGCTGCGCCAGCTCGAGCGCCGCGAGCGTCATGAGCAGACCCGGGACCCCGATGGTCGTGAGGGTCAGGTCTCGCCGCGCTCGAAGGCCGCTCCACATCCCGCCGGCCAGCCCGGCGCGGGCGGCTCGGCCATTGGCTGATGCTGGGTGGCCATGGGTCACATGGTGCACCCCCGGCGCACTTCAGCGCGGAGGATCGGCCCGAGGAAGCCGGCGTACGACGGGGAGGGCCGCGATGGCCAGCGCCGCTGACACTCCGAGTGCCGTCATGACGAACAGCGTCGGCCTGACACCGGCCGCGGCACTGACCGCGCCGATCGCCAGGTTGCCGACCGGGATCAGCCCGGAGCTGGTCAGGTAGTCGTAGCTCGAGACCCGGGACAGCGCCCGTTGCGGGACGTGCTCCTGCAGTGATGTCTCCCACAGCGTGAATGTCCCCGTGACGCACACGCCGGCGAGCACCTCGAGCCCGGCGATGGCCCACACATCGAGCCCGCTGCCGATGAACGCCGCCTGGCACGACGCGCCCACGAGCATGAGCGAGGCGACGCGCAGCGCGAACCGTGGCCGCCATCTCAGCAGCAGCAGGTCGCCGAGCACTGAGCCGAGTCCGAAGCCGGCGGTGATGATCGCCCACGACTTCGCGCCGTCCATCTCCTCGGCCGCGAGAACCGGCCCGAGGACGAAGATCGCTGGCAGGACGATGACGTGGTAGGACGCCATCCCTGACAGGAACGCTGTCACCCACCGGCGGCTGCGCACCTCGGCCCAGCCCTCCTTGAGGCTGGTGAGGAAGTGCGTTGTCGACGCCTCCGGGTCCTCGCTGTGCAGTACGTCGGCGACCATCCGGGGTCGCAGCGGAACAAGGCAGGCGATCGACACGGCGAACGTCGCCGCGTCGAAGAGGAATGCGCCGCCGGGGCCCGAGAACGCGACGAGGGCACCGCCGAGCACCGGGCCGGCGATCGAGCCGGTGGAGAAGCTCAGCCCGCGCAGCGCGTTGGCCGGCTGGAGGTTCACCGGCGCGACCGTGCCTGGCATGAGGCCGGTGAAGGCGGGGGCGAAGAACGCGTCGGCGGCACCGTAGACGGCGGCGATGACGACCAGGTGCGCGATCTCCGCCCGGTCGGTGACCAGCAGGAGGCCACCGGTCAGCTGGCACAGGAAGCGGGCGACGTCGGACCCGATCAGGATCAGCTTGCGGTTGTAGCGGTCAGCCCAGACCCCGGCGGGCAGCGCGAGCACCGCGAACGGCAGGAACTGGGCCGCGGACACGATCGCGACGTCGCCCACCCCGCCGCCGACGGCGAGCACCGCGAAGGGCAGGACAACCCCGGTGACCCGGTCGCCCAGGATCGAGAGCACCTGCCCGGCGAAGAGCAGCCGGTACTGCGGCTCGTCGCGCAGGACGGCCGGGAGCCGCGGACGCCGCCGCGGCGGTCGGCGGGAGGGTGGGGTCGGAGTCGCCATCGCGTCGGCCAGGGTGACAGTGGCGGACCGGTTGCGCTACCGAGCTTCGACGAGGTAAGCGGCCAATCGGGCGGGACATGACGCGCGGAAGGAACGACGTGGCGGCAGAGGTGACCGAGGGTCAGACCTTCCGGGGTGTCGACTGGTACGGCGAGGACCTCGGGTCGCGGGCGTTCGTGTCCGGCGAGTTCGTCGATGCGGATCTCACCGAGGTGACGTCGCGGGGCGCGCGGTTCGAGGGGTGCACGTTCCTGGGCGGCGCCATGAACGCGTCCACCCACGACGGCTCGTCGTTCACGGCGTGCACGTTCCGCCGGACGTCGTTCTTCGCGGCAACGTTGCGCGGCTGCAAGCTCGTCGGCTCGACGTTCGCCGACGCGAAGCTGCGGCCGATGACGGTCGAGGGCGGGAACTGGTCCTACGTCATGCTGCGCGGCTCGGACCTGTCGGGGCTCGACCTCTCGGGCGTCAAGCTCGTGGAGGCTGACCTGTCGGAGGCGAACCTGAGCGAGGCCGTCCTCCGGGGTACCGACCTCTCCCGCGCCACCGCCCGCAACGCGCGACTGCGCGAGACCGACCTGGTCGGCGCCGACCTGACCGGAGTTGACCTCTCCGGCCTGGCCTGGAACGGCAGCAAGGTCGACACCACCCTCGCGCTCTTGATCGCCGAAGCCATGGGCGCCGTCGTGACGGGCTGAGCGGTCGGAGCTCAGGTTCGTCGGCGACGCGCGAGCGCCAGTGCTGCGGTCACCACGGCGACCGCGCCGGTGAGTCCCGCGCCCCAGAGCTTGTCGGTGGTGAAGTCGGCGACGGTCCGGGCGATCCCTGCGGCGACGAGCCAGGCGGCGCTGAGGGCGAGCGACGCCGTCAGGAGCCACTGTCTGGAGCTCTGCACGAGAACCACACCGACGGCCGCGGAAAGCGCCGCAAGGACCAGCAGGAACGTGCCGTATTGCCGGTCACCGTCGTGATCGGACAGCTGGGTCAGCCAGCCGATCAGGCCGCCCACCGGGACACCGAGAGCCAGCCAGGCGACACCCAGGCCGGTGGTCGAGCGGTGGGAGCGGTCGGTGCGGTCGAGCCTGGTCACGCCCTCAGAGGTACACCAACGTCAGCCGCTCGTGCGGTCCAGGTGCTGCAGGAGCTCGTGCGCGGCGAGCTCGACGTCCTTGTGCCGCCACTCGGCCGCCCGGTAGACGCACGCGATCAGCCCGCTGCGGTGCACCCGCCGGAAGTCGCCGTAGACGAACGCGTACCTCGCCTTGGTCCCGTCGGTGGCGCCCTCCGTGAGGGCGAGGTGCCACTGCGCGTACTCGTCCCACGAGTGCGACGACAGGTAGGCGTTCTGCTCGGCCGCACCGGGCTGGACGTCGCCCCAGTCACTGTCCAGGACGTACTGGCGGGCGTCGATGAGCGACCGGGCGCGCTCGACCGACGCTGGGTTGACCGTGTACGACGCCATAGGTCGCCTTCTACCCTCTCCGGTCCTTGACGGAACGGTCCGACCAGAACACGCTGGGTGACGATATTCGAGCACGTCGGAGCGCCAGTGGGGGGAACTGATGGCGCGTCGTCCGGGCGTCACGGCCGCCACCGCCGGCATGGCCAGCATCGGCATGGTCGCGCTGACGGTCGCCTGCGGCCCGATCGGGCGCTCGGCCGACGAAGCCGCCCTGTCGCCGTCCAGCACGACATCGACCACGCCGACGGGTACGTCGACCTCGACATCGACCGCGACGACGAGCACAGCGACATCCGGCACCGGAACCTCCTCGCCGAGCCCGAGCACGCCGTCGGTCACCACGACGAGGACCAGGCCGACCCGGGTCGCGTGGGTGCCGTTCGGGCCGGCCTCTCCCGGCAGCCCGCCACCGTTCGGCTGGTACGGCGCGCTGGAGGACCGCGACTGCGAGGGCCTGCGGACGCGCGCCGAGGGTGACTCGATCGGTGACCAAGGACCCGACCAGGTGCGGCCGATCTACCTGGCCCTGGCGTATGCGTGCTCGGCAGCCGTGGAGGGCGACCAGGCCGACTGGACGCTCGCCGTCTCCGCGGCAGACGGCGTCGACCGGTCGGTCGACTACGGCTGTCTCGACGGGGCTGCGCTGGGGTTGTTGGACCGCCTGGTCGAGGCCCATACCGCGGCACCCGATCTCCCGGTGCGCCTGCGCGAGGGGCGCGGCACGGCCTGCCCCTTCGAGGTCACCGCTGTCAAGCTCCTCGGCTCGGACGGTGTCGCGGTCGATGGCCCGGCGTCCGGCCCGGTCGCCGGAGGCACGACGGTCCAGGTGAGCGGCAAGGGCTTCGTCGATGTGACGGCCGTGCGCTTCGGCGACGTCGCTGCCGGAGCACCGGAGCTGAGTCCGGGGGCCGACTCGCTGGTCGTCACCGCGCCGCCGGCCGCGGAACCTGGCCCGGTGCGCGTCGTGGTGGAGAGTCCGGCCGGCATGGCCGCCAGCGAGCCCGGCGCGTTCACCTACACCGACGACGCGACGGACAGCGGCGGCTGAGGTGGCCGACGACTCGGACGACGCCGTCGGGCGGATCGGATCGGCCTTCCGGACGGTAGCCACCATCGCGCCGCCGATCACCCTCGCGACGGCCCTGCTCTTCTACTTCGGCTGGGCGCGCAGCGACGCGGAGGCACGAGCGCTGGGCTTCGACGAGAGCGTCCTGGGCATGTCGACCCGCGACTACATGCTGCGCAGCATCGACGCGCTCTTCCTGCCCCTTGCCCTGACCGCCGTCGCGGTGCTCGGCTGGCTGTGGCTCTCCGCCCGGATCGAGGAGCTCGTCGACCGCGAGACCAACCTGTCGCGGATCCGGCGGGTGGCTCAGGTCCTCTGCTTCGGCTGGTTGATCGTCCCCGTGCTCTGCGGGTTGCTGGCCTGGCTGCTGACCGCGCTCAACGGCCCGCTCGACCCTCCGCACTGGCAGCTGCTGGTGCCCCTCGGCTGCGCGATCGGCGTCCTGGTCACGGTCTACGGGGTGAGCCTCGTCGGCCGGGTCGATGCGCGGTTGGGCCGTCCGCGGGCGCCGCGGTCGACCGGCCGGCAGGCGGTGACGATCACCTGCGTCGGGATCCTGGTGACGATGGCGCTCTTCTGGGAGGTCTCGCAGTACGCGACGGCGGTCGGTTACGGCCGCGCGTCGCTGGTCGAGGCGGACCTCCTCGACCAGCCGGCGGTCACCGTCTACAGCCCGAAGCGGCTGGCTCTGGAGGCCCCTGGCGTCGTCGAGTCCGCCGTCGCCGACCCCGACACCAGCTCCTTCGGCTACCGCTACACCGGCCTGCGGTTCCTCCAGCGGGCGGGCGGCCGGTACTTCCTGCTCTCCGACGGCTGGACCTTGTCGTCCGGAACCGTGACCGTGCTCCCCGACGACGACTCGGTGCGGCTGGAGTTCACCCGCTGAAGGTCGCCGGCTCCCCGGCTCCGGCATAACCCGACGGGTTGACGCGTCGTTGGTCGTCTGGACGCGGGGGGTGGTCGGACGAAGGGCGAGAGATGCGTGCCGCTCCAGGCAACCGGGTCAGTCGGCTGTCCGTCATCGGTGCGGTCGCCCTTCTCACGTACGCGGGGACGCCTGTCCTCTCCCCGGCCGGCGCGGCGAGCGTCGACAGTGCGGCCGAGGACCAGGCAGCCCGCGACGTCATGTTCGTCGGCAACAACTGGGACGGCACCGTCGACCTGCTCGACGCCAGCACCTTCGCGACGTACCAGCGGATCGACGTCGTCCCGGACCTGGAGCAGCGCAAGGCTGAG
>DASVED010000224.1:0-4144 GCA_036380775.1 Actinomycetes bacterium | reverse complement strand
GACCAGGCGCACGGTGGACGTCGAGCAGTTCTGCTCGTGGTCGGCGTGCAGGACGAACAGCATGTCGAGGACACGCGCCATCGTCGGGTCGACCTCGTACGGCGTGGCCGGCACGCCGAAGGTCATGCGCAGAAAGTTCTCGACGTACCCCATGGAGTTGTCCGGGTACAGCAGGGGCTGGCCGACCGACTTCTTGTAGGCGTACGACGCGATGGTCGGCAGCTTGGCCATCAGCCGCACCGTCGACATCTCGACGTGCTGGGCGTCGAAGGGGTCCAGGCTGTCCTGGTAGAAGGTCGACAGAGCGCTGACGGCTGACGAGAGCACGGCCATCGGGTGGGCGTCCCGCGGGAAGCCGTCGAAGAACCGGCGTAGGTCCTCGTGCAGCAGGGTGTGGTGCCGGATCCGGTCGCTGAAGGCTGTCAGCTCGTCGGCGGTGGGCAGCTCGCCGTAGATCAGCAGGTAGGAGACCTCGAGGAACGACGCGCTCTCCGCGAGCTGGTCGATCGGGTAGCCGCGGTAGCGCAGGATGCCCTCGTCACCGTCGATGAAAGTGATCGCGGAGGTGCAGGACGCGGTGTTGACGAAGCCGGGGTCGAGGGTGACGTAACCGGTCTCCTTGAGCAGGGAGGAGGTCTCGATGCCGCCCGGGCCCTCGGTCGCACCGGCGACGGGGAGGGGGATCTGTCCACCGGGGTGCTTGAGCTCGAAGTCGGCCATGAGGAGGTCATTTCCCTTCCGTCGTGTCGCGCACACCACTGTGTCACGGTGCTGCCGGGCGAGGACCGGCGGCGGCCCTCGGAACTCCTTCGCGTCACGGCACGACGACGGTGACCCCCGCGGGGTAGCCCGGCTCCCCCATCGCTGCCAGCGCCGCGCCGGCGTCGGCCAGCCCGATCCGGCGGGTCACCAGCAGGTCGGGCCGCAACCGCCCCGCGGCCACCATGTCGAGCATCGCCGGGTACTCGTGCGCTGCCATGCCGTGGCTGCCGACGACCTCCAGCTCGAGCGCGATGACCCGGGACATCGGGATCGCCGGGTGGCGATTCTCGGGCGAGCCTGGCGGCAGCAGTCCGACCTGGACGTGCCGGCCGCGGGTACGCAGGCAACGTACCGACCAGCCGCAGGTCCGCTCGCTGCCGAGCGCGTCGAGAGACAGGTGGGCACCGCCACCGGTGGCCGCGCGGACCGCGGCGACGACGTCCTCCGTTCCCGCGTCGACGGTGACCTCCGCACCGAACGAGCTGGCCAGGTCGAGCGCGGCCGGTGCGACGTCGACGGCCACGACCCGCGCCCCGCTCGCGACCGCGACCATCACGGCGGCCAGGCCGACCCCGCCGCAGCCGTGGACGGCGACCCACTGCCCCTGAGCGACCCGGCCCTGGGTGACGACGGCGCGGAACGCCGTGGCGACCCGGCAGCCGAGCGCCGCGGCGGTCACCGCAGTCATGCCCTCTGGCAGCGCGACGAGGTTGACGTCCGCATGGTCGAGGGCCACGAGGTCGGCGAAGGACCCCCAGCCGGT
Organism: Actinomycetes bacterium; assembly: GCA_036380775.1. Classification (GTDB taxonomy): domain Bacteria; phylum Actinomycetota; class Actinomycetes; order JACCUZ01; family JACCUZ01; genus DASVED01. The sequence continues at coordinate 2,619 of DASVED010000224.1, read as the reverse complement.
GAACCCGGGCTGGGTCTGGCGCTCGCAGACCTGGTGGTTGCCGGACAGGCACTGCCCGCACGTACCGCAGGCGCAGACGAAGGGGACCGTCACGCGGTCGCCGGGGTGCCACCTGGTGACTCGGCCGCCCACGGCTGCGACGCGGCCGGCGAGCTCGTGACCGGGGACGTGCGGCAGCGCGATCGTCCGGTCGTGGCCGGCCCACCCGTGCCAGTCGCTGCGGCACAGACCGGTGGCCTCGACCTGGACGACGACACCATGCTCCGCCGGCGACGGGTCGGGGACCTCGCGGACCGCTGCCGGCCCGCCGAACTCCTCGAACACCACCGCCCGCACCACGACTCCTCAGCTCCCTGGACCAGCGGCCGAAGGCTACCGGCGCCTTGCGTCTGATCAGGTGTGGGCTCTGCGGTAGATCAGGTCGAAGTCGGTTGTGTAGCTCGTGCCGTCCTCGGCGATCTCCCAGCGTCCGGTGATCGTGCTCCCGTCCTCGCTGAAGGTCGCGGAGAAGCGCTGGGAGAACGGCTCGCCCTCCCGCCAGAGCCTCCATTCGCCGTCACCGATGCTCATCTCGTAGACGCGGCAGACGCCGCGGTCGTCGGAGTACAGCTGGAAGTACGTTCCGTTGGCCGCATCGCATCCGATGATGGAGACGTTGTCGGGCGCCTCGGGTAGCTCGACCGTCCCACGCTGAAGCAGGTGAGCTCTCGAGGCGTGCCACTCGAAGGTGACCGTTCCTCCGCCTGGCCATGGCTCTCCGCCTGGCCATCTCGCCTCCAGGTTCCACTCGCCGACGAGAGGCTCGAGCCGGCGTAGCGCGTGCTCCGCCGTTGGTTGGTCCATCAGGTGCTCACCGTCACGTACGAGATGCCGGGGTGCGGCAGTGTGAACGACACCTGCAGCACGCCGTCGGCGGCGACGTCGACTGTGCGCGCGGGCTCGAGCTCGGCGAGGCCGTCGCGCTCTCGCAACTGGTCCCACTCGTCGCCTTCTGGCCAGTCCCGGTCAGCCCCCCCGAGGTCGCGCCACACCGCGAAGACGTTGCTGTGCTCCTCGTCGACCCGGTGGTGGGTCAGCTGTGCCGCTCCGGGAGCCAGCCCCTCGATGCGAACCGTCACCTCTCGGGCGAGCACGGGGTCGAACGGCATCCGTGACTGGTCGAGCGAGCTGTTCCAGACCAGGACGCCGAGCTCACTCCCTCGCTCGCCGTCCTCACGACGGGCGGCCAACGCCGACACGAGTCCGCCGCCGCCGTCGCCGGAGTGCTCGACCGCCAGCACGTCGTCACCCAGCCGTTCCAGAAGGGCCAGCGCCCACCAGCGTGGCTTGCGCAGGTTGCCGACCGTCAGCAGGCCGAAGCCGCCGTGCCCCAGCTTCTGCGGCCGGCCGAGCTCCTCGAAGTGGTCCGACGCCACCCAGTGCGACAGCGCATCCAGCCGTCCCATGCTCGACGACATGCCGTCCAGCAGGAACGTGGCGGCGAAGACGCTGTCCCCGACCAGGTGGAAGTGCTGGGAGCCGGGACCCCACTCCGTCCACCAGATCTCCGCGTCCTCCCGGCCGTGCCGGGCCAGGATGGGCCGGAGGTCCAGCGGTGGGCTCCCGTAGGTGTGCGTCGACAGGAAGTCGACCGGCGCGCCCGACTCCTCGGCGTGCTCCAGCAGCAGCTCCACCCACTGGGCCGCGGCCGAGCTCGGACCTCCGACGACGAGCCGCTCGTCGACCTTCCGGACAGCGGCAGCGGTCACGTCGTACAACCGGAGGTACTCCTCCTGAGACCCGCTCCAGAAGACGTCGAGGTTCGCCTCGTTCCAGACCTCGAAGCTCCAGCGGTCGCGGACCTCCCCGATCCCGTAGCGGTCCACCAGGTGCGCGGTCATCGCGGTCACCAGGTCCGCCCAGCGGTCCCAGTCACGCGGCGGAGAGATGATCGCCTCGTACGCGAAGACGGTTCGTGTCGGGTCGCTCGCGAGGTCCCGTGGCATGTAGGAGAGCTCGACCACCGGCCGAAGACCGGTCTCCAGGAGCGCGTCGTAGACCCGGTCGACGCCCGAGAAGTCGTGCACCGGCTGGCCGTCGACCTCCCGGTAGACGCCGAGGTCGTCCCCGAGGATCGCGTGCGCCCGCACCGTCCGCACACCGAGCTCGTGGTGCATCCGGTGCAGCGCCTCGGTGAGCTCCGGACCGATCGGCCGGCCGCCGACCTCGTCGTCGGAGAGCATCAGGCTCAGGTGCTCGGACCCGATCATGGGCCGCCACGGCCGGTGCAGGCCACCCACGACCCGGGCCGCATCGACACCGATCTGCACGGTGGGGTCACCCGACGAGCGGGCTCTCCCGCTCACCGGTGGCGACAGCGCGCCGGTCCGGGAGACCTCGGGCAGCGCCGCGACCGCGTACCAGTGCTCGCGGTCGCGCTCCCCCGACGTGTCGACGTAGGGCGGGTGCGGCACGGCGAGGACGTCGTTGCCTCCGTGGTCGACCGGCTCGAACGGGCCGTCCGCTGCGACGGCGCGATGCACGAGGTAGCCGACGGCTCCGTCGACGGGCTCCCAGTCCAGCGTCACCTGCCCGCGACCGGGCGTGGCCGTCAGCCCGGCCGGCGCGGGCAGCTCGGCC
>DASVED010000223.1:0-3965 GCA_036380775.1 Actinomycetes bacterium | reverse complement strand
TGTCGTGGGCCACCTCGTCGATCGCGGCGTGCAAGTCACCCACCTCGGCGAAACGCGCCGGCATCGTCTTCACGGTGAGGTCGCGCGGGTCGACGTCGGCCAGCTCCCCCCACGCCAGCGGCGCCGACACGGGTGCGTGCGGCAACGGCCGGATCGAGTAGGCGGACGCGATCGTGCGGTCCCGGGCGTTCTGGTTGTAATCCACGAACACCGTCTCTCCGCGCTCCTCCTTCCACCACTTCGTGGTGACCTTCCCGGGCAGCCTCCGTTCCAGCTCGCGCCCGAAGGCGATGGCGGCGTGCCGTACGTCGGTGAAGGTCCAGCGCGGCTCCACCCGGACGTAGATGTGGACGCCGCGGTTGCCCGACGTCTTCGGGAAGCCCCGCCAGCCCAGCTCGGACAGGACCTCCCGCGCGACGGCCGCAACCGCAGTGGCGTCGTGGAAGTTGGTCCCCGGCTGCGGGTCCAGGTCGATGCGCAGCTCGTCAGGGTGGTCGACGTCGCCGCGACGGACCGGCCAGGGGTGAAAGGTGATGGTGTTCTGCTGGGCGCACCAGACGACGGTGGCCAGCTCGGTCGGGCAGACCTCGTCGGCCGTCCGGCCGCTCGGGAACGTGATGTGCGCCGTCTCGACCCACTCGGGCGCGCCCTTGCTGATCCGCTTCTGGTAGAACGCGTCGGCGCCCCTGCCGTCGGCCCGGGTGGCCAGCCGGACGCCCTCGTGCACGCCGGTCGTCCACCGCTCGAGGGTCACCGGCCGCTCGTAGAGGGCGCGCAGGATGCCCTCCCCCACGGACACGTGGTACTCCACCATCTCCAGCTTGCTGATCCCGGCGTCCGGGAAGAGCAGCTTGTCCGGGTTGGTGACCTTGACGGTCCGGGGTCCGACCTCGATCTCCACGAACGGCGATGCCATGACGGGAACGCTACCGGCGCGCACCAGACCGTGGGCGCACCGAGGCGGCCGGGCGACGTACTGTCGTGTCATGTTCTCGAAGAAGGAAGCCGCCGAGCCCCGGACCTACGAGGTCGAGAAGTCCGACGACGAGTGGCGCCGCGAGCTGAGCCCGCAGGAGTACAACGTGCTGCGCGAGGCCGGCACCGAGCGGCCGTTCACCGGTGAGTACAACGAGACCAAGGACGTCGGCGTCTACAGCTGCCGGGCCTGCGGGCAGGAGCTCTTCCGCAGCGAGGCGAAGTTCGACTCGCACTGCGGGTGGCCCTCGTTCTACGAGCCGAAGGAGGGTGACGCGGTCGAGCTCATCGAGGACCGGTCACTTCTCATGACCCGGACCGAGGTCCGGTGTCGCCGGTGCGGCTCGCACCTGGGTCACGTCTTCGACGACGCCCCGCAGACCCCCACGGGAGACCGCTTCTGCATCAACTCGGTGTCGATCCGTCTGGAGCCGGCGCAGCCATGACAAGCGCCGGCCGAACAGCGGCCGGTCGAGGAAGCTGACCGTCGCCCGGTCGAAGAGGATCACCGACTGCAGCAGCAGCCCGCCCACCAGGACGCCGGCGACCAGGTCGGTCTGCCAGTGGCTGCCCAGGTAGAGCGAGGTCACGATCGTCAGGGTCGTCAGGGTGGCGATGAGCACGGTCAGACGGCGCAGTGGCGGGTCGGCGGCGTAGCGCCAGAACAGGTAGATGATCAGGCCACCGCTGAGCACCATGTTGGACGAGTGGCCCGACGGGTAGATCACGCCACCCGCGAGCACGTCGACGCTGCCGGTCTCGGTCTCGGCCCGACCGATCAGGACCTTCATCGCGCCGACGACGACGTTGAGGACCAGGAACGAGACCATCGCGAGAACCACCGGGCGCCAGGTGCGGTGCTTCCGCGCGAAGACGCCGGCGACGAGGAGCAGGATCGGCACCAGCACCGAGCGCTGGCCCATCTTGTCGTAGAGCTTGGCCGTGTCGTTCAACGCCGGGTAGCTGGCCTGGCCGTCCCAGGACTGCACCCAGATGTCGAGCTGGGTCAACGGACCCTGGACGAAGATGTCGACCGTCACCAGCAGCAGCGATCCGGCCAGCAGACCGCTGATCAGCCGGGCCTTGGCGCTGAGCGCGTCGGCGAGCCACCGGCCGCGCAGCGGGCGAACGTCGCCGGGCCTCCCGTCCACGGACGGTTTCGGGCGGTCGACGGCCGGGAGGTCACGGTCGCCGATCTCGACGTCGTGGCCGTCGGTGCCGTGGGGGGACGCGCTCATCGGCGGCTCACGGCAGACCCGCGACCAGCTCGGACACGGGCTTGCGCCGGCCGGTGTAGAACGGCAGCTCCTCGCGCACGTGCATCCGGGCCCGCGAACCACGCAGGTGACGCATCAGGTCGACGATGCGGTGCAGCTCGTCGGCTTCGAACGCCAGCAGCCACTCGTAGTCGCCCAGCGCGAAGGACGACACCGTGTTGGCCCGCACGTCCGGGTAGCCCCTGGCCATCTGACCGTGCTCGGCCAGCATCGCCCGGCGCTCCTCGTCCGGGAGCAGGTACCAGTCGTACGACCGGACGAACGGGTAGACGCACACGTAGGCGCGCGGCTGCTCGTCGGCGAGGAACGCGGGGACGTGGCCCTTGTTGAACTCGGCCGGCCGGTGCAGCGCCATGTTCGACCAGACCGGGTCGCAGGCCGCTCCCAGTGCGGTGCGGCGGAACCGGTTGTAGGACTCCTGCAGGTCGTCGGAGGACTCGGCGTGCCACCAGACCATCAGGTCGGCATCGGCGCGCAGCCCGGCGACGTCGTAGACCCCGCGCACGACGACGTCCTTCGCCGCGAGCTGCTCGAAGAGCTCGTCCACCTCGGTGGCGACGGCTGTCCGGTCGTCGGGCAGTGGCGACCTCAGCCGGAAGACGGACCACATGGTGTAGCGGATGACCTGGTTGATGTCACGGGCCTTCACCACGCCATTGTCGCAGCACCTCGTGGGCGGCCCGTTCCGCGGTCGCCACGCAGGCAGGGATGCCGACCCCGTCGTAGGTGGCGCCGCAGACCACGAGCCCGGTCTGGGCGGCCACTGCCGTACGCACCCGCGCGATCCGGCCGAGATGCCCCACGGCGTACTGCGGCAGCCCGCCACCCCACCGGGTCACCCTGGCGTCCAGCGGGGGGTCGGTCACACCGAGCGCGTCGGTCAGGTCCGCGAGTGCCAGGTCGACCAGCTCGGGGTCCTCACGCTGGAGCGTCGCCTCCTCCCCCATCCGGCCCAGCGAGGCGCGGACGACCACCACCCCCGGCGCGGCGCCCGCGTACCAGCCCCACTTGGTCGACGAGAACGTGACGGCCTTCACAGCGCGGCCGTCGACAGGCGGCACCAGGAAACCGGAGGTCGCCGGCGGTCGGTCGAAGGACTCGGCCGGGAACGCGAGCCCGACCACCGCCATCGACGCTGCCCGAACCTGCGCCAGCTCGGTCGCCGCCGCCGGCACCTCGGCCCGCAGCAGCCGGGCCGCCGGGGCCGCCGGCACGGCCAGCACGACCGCGTCGGCGGTCACCTCCTCGGCGGCCCGGGTCGAGCCGACCGTGAGCCGCCAGCCGGTCGGCGTCCGGCGCATCTCGCGGACCGTCGTGCCAGTGCGGATCTCCGCACCAGAGGCCCTCGCCACAGCTGCCGGAAGCCGGCCGACCCCTCCACGAGGCGCTCCGAACACCGCACCCTCGACAGGTGGGGTCGCCGCACGGCTCGCACGGACGGCCGCGAGCAGCGACCGCTCCTGACGTACGTGGGGAAGGAGCTGCGGCAGCGTCGCCGCGAGCGAGAGCTGGTCGGCGCGACCGGCGTAGACGCCCCCGAGCAGCGGCTCCACCAGCCGGTCCAGCACCGCCCGGCCGAGCCGCGCGGTGACGTACCGGCCGACCGACACGTCGTCGCCGACCGGGGTGCGCGGCAGCCACGCGTCGAGCGGGATGCGCGCCAGCTCGCGGTTGGTGAGCAGGCCGGTCCCGGCGAGCGGTCGCAGCTCGGCC
>DASVED010000222.1:0-3127 GCA_036380775.1 Actinomycetes bacterium | reverse complement strand
GAAGAACCACGACGTCCCATGCCTCAGTTCACCTCGCCGTTGTTGTGAACGCTTCTGGGCACGACCCGGGTAATTGCTGTGGCAAGTGTATGCACCAAACGCGCCAACGGGAACCGGGCGAAGGCCCGCGACACGCCCAACCCGGCGCTAACGTCCTGTCGGTGAGCACGTGCACGGAATGTGGTTACGACTGGGGTGGCCCGCCTGAGCACGCGGTCGTGGTGATCGACGGCTTCCCGGGTCACTTGTCTCGGCTGCTGCTCGGCGTTGGGGACAGCGATGGTCGCCTCCGGGCTCGACCTGCTGCCGAGGTGTGGTCGCCCGTGGAGTACATGGCGCACACCGGCGATGCGATCGCCTGGTATGCCGGGCGCATAGCCCGTGTCCTGAACGAGGACCGTCCCGCGTTGCACCCCTTCGACTGGGACGCTCACACGGCTGCCCAGCGTTACCGCGAGCGACGTCTCACCGACGTCCTCGCTACCGTCCGTGGCAGTTGCGCCAGCCTCGCGGCCGAACTCGGGGCCGTCACCGCGTGGGAGCGCGAAGGCATCGGGTCGGACGGGACCCCGCGCACTGTCGCACAGCTTGCCGATCGCGCGGCACACGAAGCGCGACATCACCTACGCGACATCGAACTGGGCCTCGATCGCTGACCAGGACGGTGGTTCGGGTTATGTGCGCCTTCCCCAGGCGGCTATCACGCCTGCCGAGTAGTCCACGAACGCCGGGTTCTCGTAGAGTTCCAGCGCCTCGTCGACCTCCGTCCTGGAGAGCAGGCCCGATCCGACGAGGTCGTCGGCCATGCTCAGGAGCGTCAGCCGGTCGAAGTCCGCGGACTCGGTCGCGCCACGGCAGGGGCGCAGTGATCCCTGGAGCTCGATGTCGGCCAGCCCGGCGGAGGCCAGCGGAGCCGGCAGGGTGGCCGCCCACGCCAGATCTGTCCCGATCTTCTCGGCGAGCAGCTGAGCTTGAGTTTTAACCTCGGGGTTGTGGTGTCGACCCCGGTTGATCATGAGTGCAGCCCTTGGTTGATCATGCTTCTTGCTTAGGGAAGAAGATCAACACAAGGGCTGCGGTGATCAGTGTGCATGACGTCGATCAGGCTGTCGCATTGGGGGAGCTGACGAGGTTCCGCCAGGAGTTCTACGGTTGCTTGACTGCGCGAGCGGATGCGTTGTTCGAGTTGGCCGATGCGGTGTTGTGCGCTGAGGGGCCGGTTGTCTCGCTGGCGGAGTTGTCGCTGACCGCGGAGCATCGGCGCGGGCACGGGGCGATGTATGACGCGTTGGCCTGCGGCGGGATCGATCCGGCTCGTTTGAGCATGGTCCTGGCGGGGCTGCGGTTGCCGCGTCGGGATGGTCAGCTCGTGGTCGCGATCGATGTGAGTCCGTGGCCGCGTCCGGACGCGGAGTGCTCGCCGCAGCGGCTGCATTGCCACCGCCCGTGTCGGTGCGACGGGGTCCGCCAGACCATCCCGGGTTGGCCCTATTCGGTAGCCGCCGCGCTGGGAACGGGTCGCTCGTCCTGGACCGCGCCGCTGGACATCCGTCGGCTAGGTCCCCGCGACGATCTCACCGACGTGACCGAGACCCAGATCCGGGACCTACACACCCAGCTCACCGCGGTCGGGCAGCTATCACCCGAGGATCCACCGTTGCTGATCGTGCTCGACTCCGGCTACGACCTGGTGCGGCTTACCTGGCTGCTGTGTGACCTGCCAGTCCACCTGCTGGGGCGGCAGCGGTCGGACCGGGTGATGTTCGGTCCCGGCGGCCCACGCCGCGGAACCCAGCCAGGACGCCAGCCACGCCACGGTCACCGGTTCGCTTTCGCCGACCCGGCCACCCACCCCGAACCCCACACGACTACTTCCGGTACGCACTCTCGTTACGGCGCCACCCGGGCCCGCGCCTGGCAACGACTGCACCCACGACCCGAACGCCGCGGCACGTGGAGCACTCACCCTGGCCAACTGCCCCTGGTCGAAGGCACGATCATCCATCTCGCCGTCGAGCACCTGCCCGGCAACCGGACACCGAAACCGGTATGGCTGTGGTTCAGCCACCCCATCACCGACACCAATACCGGCACCGTGGTGGACCATCTCTGGCGCACTTACCTGCGACGGTTCGACCTGGAACACACCTTCCGGTTCTTCAAACAAGTCCTGGGGTTCACCCGACCCCGGCCACGTCACGGCGAACAAGCCGACCGATGGGCATGGCTGATCGTGGCCGCCTACACCCAGCTGCATCTGGCTCGCCCCCTCACACCCGACCTGCGCCGCCCCTGGGAGAAACCCCTGGCAGCCAACAAAATCACCCCCGGCCGTGTCCGCCGAAGCTTTCGACGCATCCGGCGTACCACCGGAAATCCCACCAACGCGCCGAAAGCCACACACCCCGGCCCCGGACGCCCACCAGGACGTACCTCCCAGCCAGCACCACGCCACCCCGTCGGCAAAACACCCAAAACAGGTTAAAACTCAAGCTGAGTCACGGCTGGCAGCGGGTGCCTTCCGCAGGGAGCGTGAGGTCGGTCAGGTAGGCCGTGCCCGCGTCGTCCACACACTCGTTGTCCTGCAGGAACACGGTGTGCTGCGTGGCCTCGTAGGTGAGCAGCACACCGCCGAGTCCCTGTGCGAGGGCGACGCCAGCGTCGTACGGGGTGGCCGGGTCGCCGGTCGTGGAGATCACCAGCACCTTCGGCAGGCCGGGCACGTTCGGGACGTGTGGCTCGCTCGTGTTGGGGACCGGCCAGTAGGCGCACGAGTCGAGTACCGCGACCGGCGGGTTGCCGTCGTCGAGGAACGGGGCAGCCTCCTTGTACCGGCGGGACGCCTCGAGCGCGACGTTCGGGTCGGTCACCCTCGGGTCGTCGACGCAGCGGACGGCCGTGAACACGTCCTGCGTGGTCGAGTAGGTGCCGTCCGGATCACGTTCGAGGTAGAGGTCGGCGAGCTGCATCAACGTGTCGCCCTCGTTCTGCTTCAGCTCGTTCAGGCCCGTGTTCAGGTGTTCCCACAGCTGCTCCGAGTAGAGGGCCTGCACGACACCGGTCGTGGCGTCCTCGTAGGAGAGCTTGCGGCCGTCGCCCACCTCCACCGGGTTCTGGCCGAGCGGGC
>DASVED010000221.1:0-5004 GCA_036380775.1 Actinomycetes bacterium | reverse complement strand
CCGAGGACGGCCACGACGGCGAGGACGGCCACCACGAGGACGACGAGCACGGCACCGTGACCGACGTACCTCTTGCCGCTCTGCTGGACGCCGGCACAGTCGGAGCCCTGGCGGGCGGGACGTGGGCAACGGACGCGAAGGGCGCCGAGGCCTGCCTGACCGGCGCACCCGACGGTGCGGCCGCCAGCCGGTCAGCGGTTCTCGTGTCCGACGACGGCCGGCTGGTGCAGTCCGTGTCGACCTGGCCGGGGCCGCGCGCTGCGGGCAGGGCCAAGGTGGCCGTCGGTGCCCTGGCCGCCGAGCTGGTGGCCTGCGGCTTCACGGAGGCCGGCGACCCGCGTCTCGGGGACGCCTCGACCGCGCTGGAGCGGACCAGCGGCACCGACGGAGCCGCCGGGACCACCGAGCGTGCCGTGGTGATCGCTGCCGAGGGCGCCACCATGGTGCTGACCGGCGCCGGGACCGCCGGAGCCGAGGGCGTCTGGGAGTCGCTGTCCGACGTGGCGATGGGCACGCTCTGCGCCGCCGGGGCCCACGGCTGCCACTGACCGGAGAGCGCGCGAGCGGCGAACGGCAGTCATGTCGTCCAGGATCGACCAGAACGCGCCACTCGGCACCGGTTCGGGTCTAGCGTCAGGGCACCCAACCCGGCTCGACCCCCGGAGCCCCGCGCGATGACCGACAGCCAGCAGACGATGTCTCCGGACGTCTCGTCCGCCCTCGCCGGGCTCCGGCACACCTCCCCGCAGGAGGTCGTCGCGGCGATCGCGGACGCAGCCGGGCCGCTGGCGCGGGAGATCGTCCTCTACCTGGTGGACTTCGAGCAGGAGATCCTGCAGCCCCTGGTCGACGGGTCGGCGCCGGACGTGCCGCTCGAGGAGTCGGTCTCGGCCACGCTGGCCGGCCGGGCGTTCCAGTCCGGCGAGGTGGTCGTCGCGGACCGGCCGGGAGGGCTCCGCGTGTGGGTGCCGGTGTTCGAGCACTCGGTGCGCACCGGGGTCCTGGCGCTCACCGTGGACGACGGCGCGCCGGACGTCATCGACCACTGCAGCAGCCTCGGCGTCCTGGCCGGGCTGCTCGTCGCCTCGGCCGCGAGGTACACCGACCTGGTGCACGTCCGCCGGCGCGGCCGGAGCATGTCGCTCGCGGCGAGCATGCAGTGGGACCTGTTGCCGCCGTTGACGATGCGGGCCGACCGGGTCGTCGTGGCCGGGATGCTCGAGCCGGCCTATGAAGTCGCCGGCGACGCCTTCGACCACAGCATCAACGGCGAACGGGTCGACCTCGCGGTCTTCGACGGGATGGGGCACGGGATCGCCTCCACGCTGCTGACGACGCTCGCGCTGGGCACCTACCGGCACCAGCGCAGGGAACGCCGCGACCTGGTGTCGACGCACGCGACCATCGACAGCGCCATCGAGATGCAGTTCGGCCCGGACGCGTTCGTCACCGGGGTCCTGGTCCGGCTGGACACCCGCACCGGCCTGCTGGAGCTGACCAACGCAGGCCATCCCGCCCCGCTGCTGCTGCGCGACCGTCAGGTCGTGGGAGAGCTCACGGCCGACATCTGCGCGCCGTTCGGCGTGGGCAGCAGGTGCGAGCGGGGGACCGCGGTGACCCTGCAGCCCGGGGACACGGTGGTGCTCTACACCGACGGCGTGGTCGAGGCGCGCGGCCCGGACGGCCAGGAGTTCGGGGTGGACCGGCTGCGCGACCTGCTCGAGCGCGAGGCGGCCTCGGAGCGGGCGCCGGAGGAGGTGCTGCGCCGGCTGGTGCGCGCCGTGCTCGAGCACCAGGCCGGCCTGCTGCGCGACGACGCGACGCTCGTCCTGCTGCAGTGGGCGGGACCACCGGACGAGGTGATCCCGACCCAGTCGGGCGCCACCGCCATCATCGTCTGACGTCGCTGACGTCGCTGAGGCGTCGGTCAGGGCAGCAGCAGGACGCTGCCGGCCTCCAGGGCGGAGGACTCCAGGCGGTTGAGCTCGACGATGTCCGCCACCGTCTCCCTCGGGTCCACGCCCGGCGCCTCCCGCTCGGCGATCGCCCACAGGGTCTCGCCCGGGCGGACGGTGACCCGCTCGGCGGTCGCCGCGGCCCCCGGCTCGGTGCCGGCCGTGGCCAGCCCGCCGGTGGCCAGGACCCCGACGGCCAGCAGGGCGACCAGCGCCACCACCGTCAGGACCAGGCGGCCGCGGCGGGTCAGCCGCAGCGGCTCCGGGCGAGGGACGAGCAGCCGCGGGGCCGACAGTCCGGCGCTGACGGTGATGGTGCTCATGGCTGCTCCTTCGTCCGGGACGGCCGGCGGGGCCGGATCCTCAGGTGGTCCGAACGTCTGTTCGATCGAACACCTGTACGAGTTGTACCCCATCCGCGCGACAAAATCCACAACACGTTCGAACAGGTGTTTGATTTTTCGGCCTCGACCTCGCTACCGTCGGGCCCCAGCAGCACCAGCAGCGTCACCAGCAGCGTCACCAGCAGCACAACTGAGCACCGCCCCTCCACCGTCATGCGACGAGCGTGACCGAGGGGGTGGACACAATTCCTCGAGCAGGAGGCAGCCATGGCGCGACCGGACTCCCCCAGTGGCTCCAGCGGCAGCAGGGGCAGCTCGGGCAGCATCGCCGAGATCCCCGACGGCCCGCCGGACGAGGCCGGGCTGACCCCGCGGCAGCGGCGGGTGCTCGAGGTGATCCGCGACTCGGTCGAGCGCCGCGGCTACCCGCCGAGCATGCGGGAGATCGGTGAGTCGGTCGGCCTGACCAGCTCGTCCAGCGTGTCCCACCAGCTCGCCACGCTGGAGAAGAAGGGCTACCTGCGCCGGGACCCCAACCGCCCGCGCGCCATCGAGGTGCGCAGCCCGGACGGGTCGACCGGTGAGAGCCGGGCGAGTCGCTCCGCCGCGTACGACGGGGCGGGTGGCAGCGTCCACGACCTCGAGACCGACGACACCCTAAGAGGCGACGCTCGCCCGGAGGCGGCCTACATCCCGCTCGTCGGGCGGATCGCCGCCGGCGGGCCGATCCTGGCCGAGGAGGCCGTGGAGGACGTCTTCCCGCTACCCCGGCAGGTCGTCGGCGAGGGCACCCTCTTCATGCTGCAGGTCCAGGGCGACTCGATGGTCGACGCGGCCATCTGCGACGGCGACTGGGTCGTGGTCCGTCAGCAGCAGGTCGCCGACAACGGTGACGTCGTGGCCGCGATGATCGACGGGGAGGCGACCGTCAAGACCTTCAAGCGACGGGACGGGCACGTGTGGCTGATGCCACACAACCCGGCCTACGAGCCGATCCCCGGCGACGAGGCGACGGTGCTCGGACGGGTCACCGCGGTGCTGCGCCGGGTCTGACCCGCGCGTCCGACCCCTGGCACGCCGCCCCAAGACTCGGCAAAGTTCGTCAAGCGGGTTCCCACCTGCACCGATGCATGATCGTGGCTACCCGACACCTCGGGTGGTCCGGTGTTCTTCCCAGGCAGAGCCGTGACCGGTCCGACTCGGTCCTGGCCCACCTGCGGCACGAGGACATCGCGGCCGCCCTGGACGACGGGCTGGGTGTCTTCGACGCTCGGGGGACCGGCCTGGAGAGCAACGCGGCCTTGTGCTGCCTGCTCGGCGCACCTGGTGCCGGCATGCCCTCGCTCACCGACCCGGGGTTGCGGCTGCTCGACGAGACAGGTCGACCGGTGGCCCTGCCCGACAGCCCCTTCGGTCTGGCGCTAGCAACCGGCCTGCCCGTCGCGGGCGTCATCATCGGCATCGACGTCGACGGGGTGGACACCCGCTGGGTGCGGATGGCCGCACTTCCCCACAAGGGCACCGACGGAGCGCCGCTGGTGGTGCTGACCTGCACCGACGTCACCTCCGAGCGGGACGCCGTGCTGGCCCTGGCGACCGCCGAGCGGCGGCTGCGGCTCACGGCGGAGCACGCCCCCATCGGCATCGCCCTGGTCTCCACCGAGGGCGTCCTGCTCGACGTCAACGACGCACTGTGCCGCCTGCTCGGCTACCAGCGCGAGGAGCTCACCGGCCGGACGTTCCACGACATCACCCACCCCGACCACCTGGCCGCCGACGTCGCGCACGTCGAGGCGCTGCTCGCCGGTAACGCCGACACCTACCGCCTCGAGAAGGTCTACCTGACCCGGGACGGTCGCGAGGTGTGGGCCCAGCTGTCGGTGGCCCTGGCCCGCGACGACCACGGCCAGCCGCAGTACTTCATCAGCATGATCGAGGACGTGTCCGCCCAGCGCGCGGCCACGACCGCCCTGGACCACCGGGCGAGTCACGACCAGCTGACCGGCCTGCCCAACCGCACGCTGCTGCTGGAGCGGACCGAGGCCGCGCTGACCCGCGCCGAGTGGAACCGCGGCCAGGTCGCCCTGCTGTTCTGCGATCTGGACGAGTTCAAGCTCATCAACGACAGCCGCGGGCACGCCGCCGGAGACGCTGTACTGGTCGAGACGGCGCTGCGCCTCGAGCAGTGCATCCGTGACACGGACACGGCCGCCCGACTCGGTGGCGACGAGTTCGTCGTGCTCTGCGAGGGGCTCTCCGGCCGCACCGAGACCGAGGCCGTGGCCCAACGATTGATCGACGCCCTCACCGAGCCGATGACCCGGGCCGGGGACGTCACGATGACGGTGAGCATCGGCGTCGCGTACGCAGAGCCGGGCATCACCGCGGCCGAGCTGCTGCGCAACGCCGACGCCGCGATGTACCTCGCCAAGTCGGGCGGCCGCGACCGCGTCGCCCTCTTCACGCCGCACCTCGTGGAGCAGGCGACCGAGCGCCTGGACCTCGAACACCAGCTGCGGGAGGCGATGCGGACCGAGGCCCTGTTCCTCGACTACCAGCCGGTTCGGCGGCTCTCCGACGGTGAGATCCTGTCGTACGAGAGCCTCGTACGTTGGCAGCACCCGACCCGCGGACTCCTCGCACCGGGCCAGTTCCTGCCGGTCGCCGAGGCCAGCGACCTGATCCTCGAGCTGGACCGCTACGTG
>DASVED010000220.1:0-2397 GCA_036380775.1 Actinomycetes bacterium | reverse complement strand
TGACCGGTGATGACGTAGTCGTCGCCGTCCCGGACCGCTTTGGTGGAGATGGCACTGACGTCCGAGCCCAGGCCCGGCTCGGACATCGAGAACGACCCGCGCACCTCACCGGTCGCCATCCTCGGCAGCAACGAGGCCTTCTGCTCGTCGGTGCCGTGCTGCTGGAGCAGGTAGGCCACGATGAAGTGGGTGTTGATGATCCCGCTCACGCTCATCCAGCCGCGGGCGATCTCCTCGACGACAAGTGCGTACGTCAGCAGCGACTCGCCCAGCCCCCCGTGCTCCTCCGGGATCATCAGGCCGAAGAGGCCCATCTCCTTCATGCCCTCGACGATGTCCGACGGGTACTCGTCGGCGTGCTCCAGCGCGGCGACGTGCGGCAGGATCTCCTTGTCCACGAACCCGCGGACCGTCGTGAGGATCTCGGTCTGGATGTCGGTCAGACCGTCCGTCCGGGCGAGGCGACCCATGGCAACGGCTCCTTCCGCGAGCGCGGTGTCGGGGCTTTGTTACCGGTGAGTATGGCTCAGCCGCGGGGCGGGTCCTCCGGCAGGTCGTAGGCCACGTCGAGGTACCCGCTCTCCACCCGGAACCGCAGCCGGTCGTTCGCAGCGAGGATCGGCGCGTTCTGGTCCATGTTCTGTGTGTAGAGGCGGCGATGGCCCGCGTCGCGCATCAGCTGCGCGTGCCTCGCCTTGAGCGCGGTCGCCAGCCCGACGCCACGCACCTCGCGTTCGACCCCCGTGAACATCGTGTTAAGCGCCGCGTCCTTCGCGCGGTCCATGACCATCGTGGCGCCGACCGGCTCGCCGTCGCGGCGGGCGACCAGGACATAGGACGGGTCGGGGAAAAAGCCGCGCCACACGGAGAACGGCATGCTGTCGACGGACCCCTCGGCGTCCGGGGCATCGGCCCAGTGCCTCACGACCATCTGGTAGACCTCCTGCCACGCTGCCTCGTCGGCGGAACCGATCATCGGTTCCAGCGCGATCCCGGCCGAGGCGGCCCGCGCGACCAGGCGCGCGACCTCGTCGTCGTCGAGACCGTTCAGGTCGAGCAGCGACTCCTTGTGGTGGCCAGTGACCTGCAGGCCCCAATGCCGCGCCGTGCCAAGGCTGATCAGGTCGTCGTCGGGCAGGCTGAGCAGGAACCCTGGCAAGCCGTGGGCCGCCGTCTCGGCCGTCAATGCCTCGAGCAGAGCTCGCCCCGCGCCACGTCCGCGCGCCGTGGGCAGGACGTAGAGGTCGGCCATCGCCCGACCGCCCGCGTTGACCCCCTTGGACAACAGGAAGGCATAGCCCACCGGCTCGCTGTCCAGCTCGGCGACGAGGATCAGCCACGGGTCTTCGGGCGGGCTCGAGGCGATGCGCTCCGCCACGAAACTCTGTCCCCACCACAGCGGGTCGCCGACGTGCAGCGCGTCGAGGTCGTCGTCGAGCCCGCCTTGGCGGACGACGACGGCGCCGCGCCGGCGCGGCAGAGTGATGCGGGGAGCCAGCACCTCGGACATGACGTCAGCATGGTCGAAATCCCGCCGCGCCGGACGCACAATACCCCTTGTGCACCGCCTCCTCGCCGCCATCGTCCTCTCCGCCCTGGTGCTCGTCGCCTGCTCCGCAGCCGAACAGCCCACCGCGACCGGCGCCGACCGTGCACCGTCGGCGCAGCCGTGCGGCTGGCGCGACCAACCGCCGCGCTCCTGGGAGCACGTGGTGTGGGTAGTGCTGGAGAACCACTCGTTCGGCGACCTGATCGGCGACCCGGGCAGCCCGGCCGACGCGACGTCCCCCTACCTCAACCGGCTCGCCCGGTCCTGCGGCCTCGCGACCGACTTCCGGGCCATCACCCATCCGTCGCTGCCCAACTACCTGGCGATGGTGTCCGGGCGGACCGGCGGGGTCACGACGTCCTGCACGCCGGCGACCTGTCCGCAGCACCGGCGGACGGTGTTCGACCAGCTGCGGAGCCAGGACAGGTCGTGGCGGGTGTTCGCGGAGTCCATGCCGGGTGCCTGCCGACGTACCGACGCCTATCCCTACGTGGTGCGCCACAACCCGCCGACGTACTTCCCGGCCGTGGCCGGCTGCGACCGGCGCGACCTGCCCATGGGCACGACGACGTCCGGGCGCTTCGTCGAGACCCTCGCGGACGGGCGGCTCCCGGCCCTCACGATCGTCATCCCCAACCAGTGCCACAACACCCACGACTGCCCGATCGGCGACGGCGACGGCTGGCTGTCCCGGGTCGTGCCGAAGGTCCTCGACGGCCCCGACTACCGCGCGGGCCGCACCGCACTGTTCGTGACGTGGGACGAGGGAGAAGGCGGGTACGCCGGCCAGAGCTGCCGCAAGGACTTCGACCGGAGCTGCCACATCGTGACGGTGGTGGTCTCACCGA
>DASVED010000219.1:0-8506 GCA_036380775.1 Actinomycetes bacterium | reverse complement strand
ACGAGGACGGGACCATCGCGACCCGGCGGTGGACGAGCAGCACCGGCAAGGTCCTGTCGACGAGCAGCACCCTGACCCAGAACCTCAAGCGCGGGAGCTACCTGTTCACCTTCTCGGCGACCGACGACGACGGTGCCACTGCCAGCGACCAGGTGGCGGTGACGGTCCGGCGGCCGTGATCCCTGGGCACTACGGCTGGAGGAACCTCCTGGCGTAACGCCGCTGCCACGGCGTCTCGACGGCGCGGGGGTGGTAATGGTCCCGGACGTAGGCGACCAGGTCCACGGCCGGGCCTGCGTCCAGGGCCACCAGGCACGCCAGCGCCGTCCCCGTGCGCCCGCGCCCTCCCGCGCAAGCAATCTCCACCCGGTCGCCGCCCAGCCGGCGATAGGCCTCCCCGAGCGCGTCCCGAGCATCCGCGCGGTCCGCCGGCAGCCGGAAGTCCGGCCACCGCAGCCACCGGGCCTCCCACCCGACGGTCGGCGGCGGCTTCTCCAGCAGGTACAACGCGAACGTGGGGTCCGGGCCGGCCGGGACGGGCCGGCCGAGCGCTCGGCCGCGCACCCGACGTCCGGACGGCAGGGTCATGACGCCGGGATCGCTAGCGCCCCACGGCTCGTGCACCGGCTCACCGTACGAGCGGGCTCGTCCCCAGCCCGCCGGTCACGACACCGCCTCGATGATCCGCAGGTCCCGCTCCGCTCCGTCGCCGAGCGCCTGCAGCGCGTCCTGGTACGACCGGCTCTCGTAGGCCGCGACGGCCTGCTCGACGCTGTCGAACTCGATGACGACCGTGCGCTCGAGGACACCGGCCTCGAAGGCCCTGGCCGGCCGGCCACGAGCGAGAAAGCGCCCGCCGGCCGTCCGCATCGCCGGCCCGGCGAGCTCGATGTACGCGGCAAGCTTCTGCGGGTCGCTCACCGAGCGGAAGGTGTTGATCCAGTACGCCTTGGTCATCGGCTCAGTCTGGCAAACCCGGCACGGCACCCCGCGGCCTCGCGGTGGGCAGCGGCCGCCCGCATAGGGTCACTGACGTGACCAGACGCACCCCCGCGCACCGTCTCGACGGGCTCGGCACGACCGTCTTCGCCGAGATGTCCGCCCTTGCGGTGGCGACGGGCTCGGTCAACCTCGGGCAGGGTTTCCCTGACTCGGACGGTCCGGCCGAGGTGGCGGACGCCGCGGTGCGCGCGATCCGCGAGGGTGCCAACCAGTACCCTCCCGGACCCGGCATCCCGGACCTCCGCCTCGCCGTCGCCGAGCACCAGCTCCGTTTCTACGGCCTCGACCATGACCCGGACACCGAGATAGTCGTCACGACCGGGGCGACCGAGGCGGTCGCTGCCGCGCTGCTCGGGCTGGTGGACCCCGGCGACGAGGTCGTGGCGCTCGAGCCGTTCTACGACTCGTACACCGCGTGCATCCAGATGGCCGGGGGCGTCCGGGTCCCCGTGACGCTCCGGGCCCCCGACTTCCGGCTCGACGTCGACCGGCTCCGGGCCGCCGTCACCGAGCGGACCCGGCTGATCCTGCTGAACACCCCGCACAACCCGACGGGGACGGTGCTCGACGACACCGAGCTCTCGGCGATAGCCGCCCTGGCGGTGGAGCGCGACCTGCTGGTGGTGACCGACGAGGTGTACGAGCACATGTCGTTCGACGCCGCCCATCGACCGCTCGCCACCTACCCCGGCATGGCCGAGCGGACCCTCACCATCAGCTCGGCCGGGAAGACCTTCTCGTTCACCGGGTGGAAGGTGGGCTGGGCCAGCGGTCCGGCGCACCTGGTGCGCGCCGTGCTGATGGCCAAGCAGTTCCTGACCTTCGTGTCCGGCGCCCCCTTCCAGCCCGCGGTCGCGGTCGGACTGCGGCTGCCGGACTCCTACTTCGCGGGGCTGCGCGACACGCTGCGCGCCAAGCGGGACCGGCTCGTGAGCGGCCTGCGGGCCACCGGTATGGACGTGTTCGTGCCGCAGGGCACCTACTTCGTCACCGCCGACGTCCGGCCGCTGGGCTACACGGACGGCGTGGAGTTCTGCCGTGACCTCCCGCACAAGGTGGGGGTCGTGGCCATCCCGCACCAGGTGTTCTACGACGACGTCGAGGCCGGTCGGCCGCTGGTGCGTTTCGCGTTCTGCAAGCGTGACGAGGTGCTGGACGAGGCGGTCAGCCGGCTCGGTCGCCTGCGCTGACGGCGCTGCCAGAGCCCGGCCGGCGCCGGCGAACCCGCCGGGCCAGGCCGGTCAGGGCGCGGGTCGGGAGGTGGCGCGCCACGGTCACGATCGTCTTGTACTGCGCGCCCGGCACGGCGACGACCGTCCCGCGAGCCAGGGCGTGGAACGCCTGGTCCACCACCTCAGCCGCGTCCAGCCACAGCCAGTCCGGCGTGCGCCGCATGTCGATCCCGGCCCGCTCGTGCATCTCGGTGTGGGTGAACCCGGGGCACACCACCACCACCCGGACGCCCGTGCCCGCGAGGTCGCCGGCCAGACCCTGGGTGAAGCTGGTCACCCACGCCTTGGCCGCGCTGTAGGTGCCCTGCGGCAGGAAGCCGGCCACCGACGACACGTTGATGACCGCGCCGTGGCGCCGCTCGAGCATCCCCGGCACGGCTGCCCGGGTGAGCCGCAGCACGGCCCGGACGAGGAGCCGGAGCATCCGCTCCTCGTCCTCGATGTCGCCGGTGGCGAAGCGGCGGTTGACCGAGAAGCCGGCGTTGTTGACCAGCAGGTCCACCGGCCGGCTGCGGTCGGCCAGCCGGGACTCGACGGTCCGGCAGCCGGCGTCCTCAGCCAGGTCGGCTGCCAGGACCTCGACCTGCACGCCGCAGGAGGTCCTGAGCTCGGCGGCCAGAGCCTCCAGGCGGTCGGCATCGCGGGAGACGAGGACGAGGTCGTAGCGGTCCTGGGCGAGGCGGCGGACGAACGCGTTGCCGATGCCGGCGGTCGCCCCTGTCACGAGTGCGGTGCTCACGCGTCCAACACTCTCAACCCGTGACCCGCCGGAATGCAGCGGACCCCCGCCGGCGTCGGCCGACGGGGGTCCGGTGCTCAGGACGCGAGGTCGGTCACACGGGGACCGCGGTGCGCTCCTCCGAGGGGGTGATGCCCTCGTCGAGCAGTGCGCGCTCGGCGGCGTTGTCGCGGCGCAGGCCGCGCACCGAGATCGCGATGGCCACACCCCAGATCGCGAAGAGCGTCAGGTAGATCGCGACTCGCGGGAAGCCGTCGACCTCGAAGGACGACATCAGCGTGCGGGCGTTGGTGACGATGATGATGCCGCCGACCAGCGAGCCGAGCAGGCGGCCGGGGATGTGGCGCACGAGGTACGCGGCGATGGGGGCCGCGATGACGCCACCGACGAGCAGTCCGACGACGGTGGTGAAGTTGATGGCCTCGCTGCCGATCCCGATGATGAAGCCGAGGCTGGCCGCCAGCGCAACCAGGAACTCGCTCGTGTCGACGGTGCCGATCACCTTGCGCGGGATCATCCGGCCGCTCGAGATGAGCGTCGGGGTGGCCACCGGGCCCCAGCCGCCGCCACCGGTGGCGTCGACGAAGCCGGCGAACAGTCCGAGGGGAGTCAGGAACCGCTTCTTGGGCGGCGAGTCCAGACGCAGGGTCGGGAGCTTGGTCGAGAAGCGCAGCAGGATGTAGGCGCCCAGCACGAACAGGATGGCAGCCATCCAGGGGGCGGCCGAGTCGGTCGTGAGCGAGCTCAGGAACGTCGCGCCCGCAAAGGCGCCGACGGCGCCCGGGACACCGATCTTGAGGACGACCGGCCAGTCGACGTTCCCGAAGCGCCAGTGCGAGGCGCCGGACGCCAGCGTCGTGCCGATCTCGGCGAGGTGGACCGCCGCGGACGCCGCAGCCGGCGCGTAGCCGGCGGCGAGCAGCAGCGTGGTGGAGGTCACGCCGTAGGCCATGCCGAGCGTGCCGTCCACGAGCTGGGCGCCGAGGCCGACCAGCGCGAAGGTGATGAGCGTCTTCATGCTTCTCCTTATTGACAATTATGTCGCTGGAGAAACCCTTGCAGATCGAGAAACCGATGTCCAGTCGCCGGTCCCCGCGTGTCCGCCCCGCGGACTTGGTCAGCGATCCGCCGGCCGGGCAGCCGGCCCCACGGTGACCCCACCGCCCGCGGCCACGTCGACGAGCACGGTGCCGCCGTCCCGGACCTCGCCGGCCAGCAGCGCGCGGGCGAGCGGGTCGCCGATCGCCGACTGGACGAGCCGGCGCAGCGGCCGGGCGCCGTATACCGGGTCGAACCCGGTGCTCGCGAGCCAGGCCCGGGCAGCGGGGGTCACCTCGAGGTCCAGCCGCCGGGCCGTCAGCCGCCGCCGCAGCAGCTCGACCTGCAGGTCGACGATCCGGGCCAGGTCGTCGGTGGACAGGGAATCGAAGACCACGATCTCGTCCAGCCGGTTCAGGAACTCCGGCTTGAAAGCGTCGCGGACGCTGGCCAGGACCATCTCGCGTCGGGTGTCGTCGGGCAGCGTCGGGTCGACCAGGTAGGCGGAGCCGAGGTTCGAGGTCAGCACCAGGATCGTGTTGCGGAAGTCCACGGTCCGGCCCTGCCCGTCGGTGAGCCGGCCGTCGTCGAGGACCTGGAGCAGCACGTCGAAGACCTCCGGGTGAGCCTTCTCCACCTCGTCGAGCAGAACCACGGAGTACGGCCGGCGCCGGACGGTCTCGGTCAGCTGGCCGCCCTCCTCGTAGCCGACGTAACCGGGCGGAGCCCCGACGAGGCGCGCGACGGAGTGCCGCTCGCCGTACTCGCTCATGTCGATGCGGACCATCGCCCGCTCGTCGTCGAAGAGGAAGTCGGCCAGCGCCTTCGCCAGCTCGGTCTTGCCGACGCCGGTCGGGCCGAGGAACAGGAACGAGCCGGTCGGCCGGTCCGGGTCGGAGATGCCGGCCCTGGCCCGGCGCACGGCATCGGACACCGCGCGTACGGCGGCGGCCTGACCCACCAGGCGCTTCCCCAGCTCCTCCTCCATCCGCAGCAGCTTCTCGGTCTCGCCCTCGAGCAGCCGTCCGGCCGGGATGCCCGTCCAGGCGGCGACGACCTCGGCGACGTCGTCAGGACCGACCTCCTCCTTGACCATCGCCTCCCGGGTCTCGCTGGCCGCCCGCGCCTCACCGAGCTCCTTCTCCAGCGCCGGGATCTCGGCGTAGAGCAGCCGGGACGCGGTCTCGAAGTCGTTGGCCGACTGGGCGAGGGACGCGTGGTTGCGCAGCTCGTCGAGCCGCGAGATGAGCTCGCCGACGCGGTTGAGACCGGCCTTCTCCGCCTCCCAGCGTGTGGTGAGGCCGGCGAGCTCCTCCTGCTTGTCGGCGAGGTCGCGGCGCAGCAGCTCCAGGCGCTCCCGCGACCCCGGGTCGTCGACTCTTGTCGCGCTCTGCGCTCCGCTCGTCCCTCGCTCCGCGTTTCGCCGCTCGACCTCCTTCTCCAGGGCCAGCTCCTCCATGAGCAGCCGGTCGACCTGGCGCTGCAGGACGTCGATCTCCACCGGTCGGGAGTCGATCTCCATCCGCAGCCGGGACGCTGCCTCGTCGACGAGGTCGATCGCCTTGTCCGGGAGGAACCGCGAGGTGATGTAGCGGTCGGACAGCGTCGCGGCCGCCACCAGCGCGGCGTCGCTGATGTCGACCTTGTGATGCGCCTGGTAGCGGTCCTTGAGGCCGCGCAGGATCGCGATGGTGTCCTCGACCGACGGCTCGCCGACCAGCACCGGCTGGAAGCGTCGCTCCAGCGCGGGGTCTTTCTCCACGTGCTCGCGGAACTCGTCCAGCGTCGTGGCGCCGACCATCCGCAGCTCGCCGCGGGCCAGCATCGGCTTGAGCATGTTGGACGCGTCCATCGCGCCCTCTCCCGTGGCACCGGCGCCGACGACGGTGTGCATCTCGTCGATGAAGGTGACGACCTGCCCGTCGCTGGACTTGATCTCGTCGAGGACGGCGCGCAGCCGCTCCTCGAACTCCCCGCGGTACTTGGCCCCCGCCACCATGGCCCCGAGGTCCAGCGCGACCAGTCGCTTGTCGCGCAGGGAGTCCGGGACGTCACCCGCGACGATCCGCTGGGCCAGACCCTCCACGACTGCCGTCTTGCCGACCCCCGGCTCGCCGATCAGGACCGGGTTGTTCTTGGTCCGCCGGGAGAGCACCTGGACCACGCGCCGGATCTCGTTGTCCCGCCCGATGACCGGGTCGAGCGCGCCCTCGCGGGCCCGCGCGGTCAGGTCGACGCCGTACCGGTCGAGTGCTTCGAACGTGGCCTCGGGGTCGGCCGACCCGACCCGCGACCCACCCCGGACCCGGTCCACGGCCTCGGTGAGCGCCGTCTCCGTCACGCCGTTCTCCCGCAGCACGTCGGCGGCCCGGCCGCCCGCACCGAGCAGCCCGAGCAGCAGCACCTCGGTGGAGACGTGCGAGTCCCCCCTCCGGGTGGCCTCGTCGATGGCCGCGGCCACGACGCGCTGCAGCGCCGCGGACGGCGCGGGCACCGCGACCGAGGGGCCGCTGGCGCTCGGCAGGTCCCTCAGCGCCTTGTCGGCGGCCTCCCGCACGACGGCCCGGCCGACGCCGAGGGCCTCCAGGACCGAGACGGCGATGCCGGTGTCGTCCTGCAGCAGCGCCCACAGCAGGTGCTCGGGCTCGACCGCCGGGTGGCCGTCGCGCAGCGCGCGCCGGGAGGCGGCGGCGTAGGCCTCCTGGCTCTTGGTGGTCAGCTGGTTGGCATCCATCGGTGGTCCCCTCGTGGTGCGGACGGGTCGTCGGTCAGCGACGACCGGGTGGGCGCCAGACGACCAGCGCAGTGGGCTGGGAGGCGCCGGCCGCGCGCATCTCCTCGAGCTCCTGCTGAAGCTCCCGGACCCGGCCGCTCAGCGCCTCCACCTGGTTCTCGAGGTCGAGGACGAGGCGGACCCCTTCGAGCCCCAGGCCGAGCGAGGACAGCCGGACGACCTCGCGCAGCAGGACGATGTCGCGTCGCGAGTAGCGGCGGCCGCCGCCCGGCGTGCGACCGGGCGACACGAGCCCGAGCCGGTCGTACTGGCGAAGCGTCTGGGCGTGCAGGCCGCTGAGCTCGGCGGCGACCGAGATGACGTAGACCGGCGTGGTGTCGTCGCTCTCCCACGCCCCGTCGGGGCCGGCGGTGAACGGCACGGCGGTCAGCCCCCCTTGGTCGCACGGTGGTCGAGGAGGCCGGCCCGTGGGTCCTCGCCGGCGGTGGCGTCGCGGAACGCCTCGACGGCCGACCGGGCGTCCGCCCCCAGCTTGGTGGGGACGGACACCTGGACCGTCACCAGCAGGTCGCCCCGCGGCGTCCCGGTCCCGCCCTTGCGCGGCACGCCCTTGCCGCGGACCCGGAAGGTGCGGCCGTTCGCGGTGCCGGCCGGCAGCCGCAGGGTCACCGGTCCGCCGTCGAGGGTCGGCACCGTGACCTCGGCGCCGAGGGCGGCCTCGGCGAAGGAGACGGGGACGGTCAGCGTCAGGTTGTCGCCGGTCCGGCCGAACAGCGGGTGCGGCGTGACGTGGACGACGACGTTGAGGTCGCCGGCCGGCCCGCCCCGTTCGCCCGGGCTGCCCTTGCCCTTGAGCCGGATCCGCTGGCCGTCCTTGACGCCGGCCGGGATGCGCACGGTCAGGGTCCGGGTCCCCATGGCCCGCCCGCTGCCGCTGCAGTCGGGGCAGGGGTCGTCGACGACCATCCCGCGGCCGCGGCACTCGCGGCACGGCTCGGCGAAGGCGAACCCGCCCTGGTTGCGGCTGGTCTGGCCGGTGCCCAGGCAGATCGGGCACTGCCGCGGCATCGTGCCACCGCGCCCGCCGGTCCCCCGGCAGGTCGGGCAGGCCTGCTCGCTCGCCATCCGCAGCGGCAGGGTGACGCCGTTGACCGCGTCCGTGAAGGACAGGGTCACCTGCGACTCGATGTCGGCTCCGCGCCGGGGGCCGGGCGACCTTCCGGCCCGGGCGCCGAACAGCCCACCGAGCACGTCCCCGAGCCCGCCGCCGCCCGCCCCGAACATGTCGCCGAAGTCGAACGCCGGTCCGCCCGCCGGTCCCGTGCCGCCGGGCTGACGGAACCGTCCGCCGCCCGCACCGAACAGGGAGCGCGCCTCGTCGTACTCCGCGCGCCGCTTCGTGTCGGACAGCACGTCGTACGCCTCGGAGATCTCCTTGAAGCGGTCCTCGGCGGCGGTGTCGCCCTTGTTGGCGTCCGGATGGTAGGTCCGGGCCAGCTTCCGGTAGGCCTTCTTGATGTCCTCGGGCTTGGCGTCCTTGGCGACGCCGAGCGTCGAGTAGTAGTCCTTCTCGAGGAAGTCCCGCGCGCTCATCCGCCCCGTCTCCTGCCTACTGCTCCGGGTCGGCGACGGCCACCCTGGCCGGGCGGACGACCCGGTCGCCGAGGCGGTAGCCCGGCTGGAAGACCTCCACGCACGTGGGCACGGACACGTCGGCCGAGTGACTGTGGGTCAGCGCCTCGTGGACCACCGGGTCGAACG
>DASVED010000218.1:0-2311 GCA_036380775.1 Actinomycetes bacterium | reverse complement strand
TCGGTGAGCAGGGTCCGCACCCGTCGGTCGATGTCGGCGACGATCCGACGTACGGTCGCCTCGTCCTGACCCTTGGGGTCGTCGATCTCCCAGTCCTCGTAGCGCGCGCCCGCGTAGAACGGGCACTCCTCGCCGCACCCCATCGTCACCACGGCGCTGTAGCTGCCGTCCGGGTCGAATCCCTTCGGCGTCTCCTGCCCGGCGTCGAGACCCAGGGCGGCGAGGACCGAGGCGACCTCGGGATGCACGCGGTCACCGGGCTCGGACCCGGCGGAGAACACCTCGACCCGGTCGCCGCCGTAGTGCTCGGCCAGGACCTTGCCGGTCACCGACCGACCGGCGTTGGCGCGGCAGGCGAAGAGGATCCTGGGCTTGTCGGGCACGGCAATTCTCCTTCGGCGGACGGGGTTGCGAATGGGTAGAGAGCGGTGACGAGCGCGACGCCGAGGATGCCGCCGAGGATCTCGGCGGCCACGAAGGCCGGTACTGATGCTGGGGCGATGCCGACGAAGGTGTCCGACACGGCGCGCCCGACCGTCACGGCCGGGTTGGCGAAAGACGTCGACGACGTGAACCAGTAAGCAGCGCCGATGTAGGCGCCGACGGCGGGCCCGGCCCAGGGGCCGCGCCGCGTGCGGACAAGGGAGAAGACCAGGGCGACCAGGCCGGCGGTGGCGACGATCTCCCCGACCCCGAGCCGCCAGCCGATGCGGTCCGTCGTGGCGAGTGTGGTGGGGACGTCGAACATCACGTTCGCGAGAACCGCTCCGGCGAGGGCGCCAACTGTCTGGACGGCCGCGTAGCCCGCGACCTCCCGGCCGCGCAGCCCGCTGCCGCTGTGCCTCCCGAGCCACCAGTCGGCAGCCGACACGACCGGATTGAGATGCGCGCCGGAGACCGGTCCGAGCATGACGATGAGGGCGCCGAGGCCTAGGGCCGTCGCCGTCGAGTTCTGCAGCAGCTGGAGGCCCGTGTCGTCCGGCGAGAGCCGTTGCGCGGCGATGCCGGACCCGACGACGACCGTCACGAGAAGCCCTGTCCCGACACCCTCGGCGAGCAGCCGGCGAGCCAGCGCGCTGTGTCCCGTCAGCACGGCCGGCGCCTCCGCTCGGCGTCGCACGCCTCGGCCAGACCGGCGACCGCGTCCCGAACGGATGCGATCGCACCCGCCGAGAGCCGGTAGTAGGTGAATCGTCCGGCCGGGTCACTCTCGACCAGGCCGGCCTCCCGCAGGGCCCTGAGGTGGTGGGAGACGAGCGTCTGCTTGATCCCGAGCTCGTCCTGGAGGTGACAGACGCACAAGTCCTCGGCGGCGAGCAGGTCGAGGATCGCGGCACGGACCGGGTCGGCGAGCACCCGCAGGGTCGGGGCCGCGTCGGCGAGCGGAGTCGGCCGCGGCGACGGCCGGGTCCGGGAGAACGTCACATCGGTGGGCATCGTGGTCAGAACACACCAGCGACGGCTGATGAGTCAACCGCGGCGAAGGAACCCCAGCCGACCGCGCACCACCGAAGAGGACCGGCTACCGGGCGCCGCTCGCCGTCGCTAGCCGGTCCACTTCGGCGTGTTGCTCTACTGCTATCGGCTTTCGTCAGGACTCAGCAGCACCCGGTGCCGCAACCTTCGGTGTCGCAGCTCTCGCAGCAGTCGTCCATGGCGGGTCACCTCCCTCCGCTCGCGGTGGCGGACATCGGTCTCAGGAGGGCCCCGGCTCGAGCCACCGAGCAGGCCGCGACCGTGCAGGCGAGTGCCAGCCCGACCAGCACCGGGGCGTAGGAGCCGCTGACCGTGCGGGTGACGCCTGCGACGACGGGTCCGAGCGTCTTGGCCGCCGTTGCGGCGATCCCGGACACGGCGGCGACCGTCGCGTAGCCACCGACCCCGAAGCCGTCTGCCAGCAGCGCCGGCCGGGCGATGGTGCCCACCCCGAAGCCGAGGCCGAACAGCACGACGAAGGCGACCGCGCCGGCTCTCGAGTCACCCGCCGCGAGCAGCAGCACGACCGCCACGGCCTGCACCCCGAACGCCACCGCGGTCACCGCACCGGTGGGCCACCGCCGGCCGGCGCCGGTGACGACCAGCCGCCCGGTGACCGACAGCGCACCCAGGGCGCCGGTGGCGGTGGCAGCGAACGCGCTGCCGTGCCCCTGCTCCCGCAGGTACGGCACCAGGTGCACGGTGACGACCACGACGGCCAGCGTGTTGGTGGCGAAGGCGAGCGTCAGCCACCCGAACAGGGGGTCCCGCAGGGAGGGCAGTGAGTGCCTCACCGACGTACGCTCGCCGCCCGGCTCGGCCGGGGATCGGCCGG
>DASVED010000217.1:0-6265 GCA_036380775.1 Actinomycetes bacterium | reverse complement strand
GTGTACCGCTCGATCTCCATGTTCAGGAAGTACTGCGTGGCGACGCCGATCATCACCAGCCACACCAGGGACATCCCGACCTGCGACGTGATGTAGGGCCACAGCACGTACTCGCCGGACCCGATGGCGCCGGCGAGCAGGAGGACGCTCGGGCCGATGACGTGGCGCATGGGCAGCGGCTCGGGCAGGTCCGCGTACTGCACAGCGGGCAGGTTCTGGCTTCTGATCTCGGTGGCTGTGCCCCCGGCCGGGGTGCCCGGACTGTGGGTCGACTGGGCCATCGTCAGGCCTCCATTCTTCAGCGGGTGATACCGAGACGCCGAGGCGTCAGCCCACGCAGCGAGGCGTCGAGGACCTCGACGGTGTGGGCGAGTGCGATGCGGCCCCCGAGCCGATCGACGGACGAGGCCACCTGCATCAGGCAGCCTGGGTTGGCGGTGACGAGCAGCTCGGCGCCGGTGGCCAGCACGTCACGTGCCTTGCGGTCACCGAGGTCGCGGGCCGGCTCCGGGTTGAGGATGTTGTAGATGCCGGCCGACCCGCAGCAGATCTCGGGGTCGGCTATCTCGCGCAGCTCGAGACCGGGGATGCTGCGCAGCAGCTCCCGTGGCTGGGTCCGCACCCCCTGTGCGTGCCCGAGGTGGCAGGCGTCGTGGTACGCGACGGTCACCGGCAGGGGATGACGGCCGGCGACCGGGCCGAGCTCGACGAGGAGCTCGCTGACGTCCCGCACCGACGCGGCGAACCGAGCGGCCCGCGCGGCGTAGGTGTGGTCGTCCTTGAGCAGCTCGGCGTACTCCTTCATCGACGAGCCGCACCCGGCGGCGTTGACGACGACGTGCTCCACGCCCGCCCGCGCGAAGGTGTCGATGGTGCGCCGCGCGTAGTCCATCGCCTCGGCCTCGCGACCGTTGTGCACGCTGAGCGCGCCGCAGCAGCCCTGGCCGCGCGGGATGACGACGTCGCAGCCCTCCAGGGCGAGCACGCGCGCGGTCGCGGCGTTGACGCCGGGGAAGAACTCGCCCTGCACGCAACCGGTCAGCATTCCGACGACGGCTCGACGGGTGCCTCGGGCCTCGACGTGCTGCGGCAGTCGCGGCGTACGGCGCACCGGTGGGGCGAGCGCCTCCATGGCGGCGAGGGACGGCGAGATGCGGGTCAGGATGCCGGTGCGCTGCACCATGCGTTGCAGCCCGCTGCGCCGGTAGGCCGACAGGGGGCCGCGCAGCAGCCGCAGCCGCCTGGGGTGCGGGAACAGCGCGAAAACCGCCTCGCGCAGCAGCCGGTCGGCCAGCGGACGCCGGTGGCGCCGCTCGACCTGGGCCCGGGTGGCCTCGATCAGCCGGTCGTACTGCACGCCGGACGGGCACGCGGTCACGCAGGCCATGCAGCCGAGACACGCGTCGAAGTGCTGCACCATCGAGTCGGACATCGGCTCGCCGTCGAGCCCCGCCTGCATCAGATAGATGCGGCCGCGAGGGGAGTCCATCTCCTCGCCCCACAGGACGTAGGTCGGGCAGGTCGGCAGGCAGAAGCCGCAGTGCACGCAGTCGGCGGCCAGGTCGGCCGACGGTGGGTGGTGGTCGTCGAACGCGGCCGGCCCGGTGGGCTCCGGCACGCGCAGCGGACCGTCGGACCCGAGGGTCCCCTTGGTGGCGTCGACCGGCCCCGCTGTCATGGTTTTCTCAGATCCCTCCGACGAACCGGCCCGGGGCCAGCCGGTGGCCCGGGTCCATCTCGTGCTTGACCCGGCGCATCAGGTCCAGCCCGGGCACGGGTCCCCACACGTCGACGGCGCCGCGCACGTCGGCTGGGGCGGTCAGCACGGTGAGGCTCCCGCCGTACGTCGCCGAGGTTGCCCGCAGCCGGTCCACCACCGTGGCCGCCGTGTCCGGCGCGGTGCCCGCCGGCAGCCCGGCGTGCAGCACTCCGACCGCCGATCCGCGGACCGCGACCTCGACGCCCAGCTCACGCGACAGGTCGCGAGCCGCCGCCAATACGCCGGCGAACCCGCTCATGCTGGACGTGACCTTCAGGCCGGTGCCGTCCGAGGTGAACGGGTAGGCGGCGAAGTCCGCGGGCGGCTCGCCGGTCACCGTCGCGTCACCCAACGGCTCGAGCAGCTCGAGCACGGCCTGCCCGCGGGCGTCCACACCCTGTTCTATGCCCTCCAGGAGCACCGTCACCCGTGCCGGTCCGTCGCCCGGCTGGTCCACCTCGACAGCGGCCGGGACCAGCTGGGAGCCGAGCACCGCCGCCGCGGCTGGGCCGACGGCCCGGTGGTGCTCGGTCCGGACGGTGACGACCCGCCGGGCCGACGGGAGGGGGTGCAGGCGCACGACGACCTCGGTCAGCAGGCCCAGGGTGCCGTAGGAGCCGGTGAGCAGCTTGCCGAAGTCGTACCCCGCGACGTTCTTGACGACCTTGCCACCGGCTTTGGCGACGACGCCGTCGGCGCGCACGAACGTGACGCCGATCAGCAGGTCGCGCATGGTGCCGTAGAGCAGGCGCCGCGGGCCGCTGGTCGAGACCGCGATGGTGCCGCCCAGAGTCGCGCCCGGGATCGGGACGTCGAGCGCGAGCTGCTGGTCCGAGCCGGCCAGCCGCGACTGGAGCTCCTCGAGGGGAGTACCCGCCCCGACCACACAGACCAGGTCGCCGGCGACGTGCTCGACCACCCCGGCCAGGCCGGTGGTGTCCACGACCAGGTCGACCGAGCTCGGAGGGAGGCCCCAGCCCAGCTTGGTGCCGGCCCCCCGCGCGACGACGGTCAGGTCGTGCTGCGCGGCCAGCGACATCACCTCGGCGGTCTCGGCAGTGGTGGCCGGCGCCGCCACGTAACGAGTCGGCACACCGGCGACCGCATCGGCGTCGGTCCCGGTGCGCGCGCGGTCGTCGCAGACCTTGCGCAACCCGTCGAGGACGGTGTCGGCCGGCCTGGTTCGTGACCCCGTTGGCATGGCTCAGAACACCTCGGCGAGTCCGGCGGCCTGCAACGGGTGGGGGCCCTTGTGGCGGCCCGGGATCTCGCCGCACAGCCGGGGTGTGGGGAAGATCTTTCCGGGGTTGGAGAGGTTCTTCGGATCGAACGCGCAGCGCAGCATCTGCATCGTGTCGAGGTCGTCGTCGGTGTACATGCGCGGCATGAATCTCGCCTTGTCCATGCCGACGCCGTGCTCGCCGGTGATCGAGCCGCCGTGCTCGATGCAGAGGTCGAGGATGGCGCCGGACACCTCCTCGGCCGCCTCGGCCTGTCCGGGCACGGCGTCGTCGAAGAGGACCAGCGGGTGCAGGTTTCCGTCCCCGGCATGGAAGACGTTGGCGACCCGCACCCCGCTCTCGGCGGAGAGTGCCGCGATCCGGCGCAGCACCTCGGGCAGCGCGGTGCGGGGGATGACGCCATCCTGGACGATGTAGTCGGGGCTGATCCGCCCGACGGCTGCGAACGCGGACTTGCGGCCCTTCCAGAACAGCGCGCGCTCGGCCTCGTCCGCGGCGATCCGGATCTCGGTCGCCGCATTGTCCCGGCAGTGCCGCTCGACCTCGTCGAACTGCGCGGCGACGTCGGCGGCGGGACCGTCGAGCTCGACGACGAGCACCGCCCCCGCACCCTTGGGGTAGTTGCACTGCACCGCCGCCTCGGCGGCCTCGATCGCCAGGGCGTCCATCATCTCGATGGCCGCCGGGACGACACCGGCGCCGATGATCGCCGACACTGCGCCGCCCGCCTCGTCGGTGGACGGGAACGCGGCGAGCAGGCAGCGCACCGCCTCCGGGGCCCGGGTCAGGCGGACGGTCACCTCGGTGACGATGCCCAGCGTCCCCTCCGACCCGACGAACGCACCCATCAGGTCGTAGCCGGGCGGGTCCGGCGCCTTGCCGCCGAGCCGGACGACCTCGCCGTCCGGGGCGACGATCTCGACGCCCGTGACGTGGTTGCTCGTGAAGCCGTACTTCAGGCAGTGGGCGCCACCGGAGTTCTCCGCCACGTTGCCGCCGATGGAGCAGATCTGCTGGCTGGACGGGTCGGGCGCGTAGTAGTAGCCCTGCGGTGCGGCGGCGCGCGTCACCTGCAGGTTGATGACGCCCGGCTCCACGACGGCCCGCTGGTCGGCGGCGTCGACGTCACGGACGGCCCGCATCCGCGACGTCACGACGAGGACCCCGTCGGCATGCGGCAGCGCGCCCCCGGACAGGCCGGTGCCGGATCCGCGCGCGACGTAGGGGACTCCCGCGTCCAGGCAGGCCCGCACCACGGCCGCGACCTCCGCGGTGGTGAGAGGCAGGACCACGACGGCCGGCGTGACCTTGTACTGGGCCAGGCCGTCGCACTCGTAGGTCCGCAGCTGCTGGCGGTCGGTCACCACCGCGTCGTCGCCGAGCTCCCGGCGCAGCCGGGTCGCCACCTGCTCGACGGGGGTGGTCACGGTCTCAGGGCATGCGCTCGTACGCCGGGATGGTGAGGAAGTCCTCATAGTCGTCCGAGAGCGCCATGTCCGTGAACAGGGACCGCGCGTCGTCCCAGCGGCCCTTGGCGAAGGCGTCGTCGCCGACCGACTCGCGGATGCCCGCCATCTCCTCCTCGACCAGCCGCTCGACCAGGTCGCGGGTGACGGTCTGGCCGCTGTCGAGCTCGACGTCGTTGTGCAGCCACTGCCACACCTGGGATCGGGAGATCTCGGCGGTGGCTGCGTCCTCCATCATGTTGTTGATGCCGACCGCGCCGGTGCCGCGCAGCCAGGTCTCCAGATAGCGGATGCCGACGTTGATGTTGCTGCGCAGGCCTCCCTCCGTCACCGACCCCGGCGTGGACTTCACGTCGAGCAGCTGCTCGGCCGTCACGTGGACGTCGTCGCGCGTCCTGTCGACCTGGTTGGGCTTGTCGCCGAGGACGGAGTCGAAGACCTCGGTGCAGGTCGCGACCATCCCGGGGTGCGCCACCCACGAGCCGTCGAAGCCGTCGCCCGCCTCGCGGGTCTTGTCGTCCCGCACTTTGGCGTAGGCCGCCTCGTTGACCTTCTCGTCCTTGCTCGGGATGAAGGCCGCCATGCCGCCGATCGCGTGTGCGCCGCGCTTGTGGCAGGTGCGCACCAGCAGCTCGGTGTACGCCCGCATGAAGGGCACGGTCATGTTCACCGTGTTGCGGTCCGGCAGCAGGAAGTCCTTGCCCCGGGTGCGGTGCGTCTTGATGACCGAGAACATGTAGTCCCAGCGGCCGGCATTGAGCCCGGCCGAGTGGTCACGCAGCTCGTAGAGGATCTCTTCCATCTCGAACGCCGCCGGATAGGTCTCGATCAGGCAGGTGGCGCGGATCGTGCCCTGCGGGATGCCGAGGGCGTCCTGGGCGTGCACGAAGACGTCGTTCCACAGCCGCGCCTCGAGGTGGCTCTCCATCTTCGGCAGGTAGAAGTACGGCCCGACGCCGAGCTCGATCAGCCGCTTCGCGTTGTGGAAGAAGTAGAGACCGAAGTCGGTCAGGCTGCCCGACGTCCGTTCGCCGTCGACCAGGATGTGCTTCTCGGGCAGGTGCCAGCCGCGGGGGCGCACCACGATGGTCGCGGTCTGCTCGTTCAACGCGTACGTCTTGCCCTCGGGTGACGTGAAGTCGATGCGCCGCTCGATCGCGTCGCGCAGGTTGAGCTGGCCCTCGACGACGTTCTCCCACAAGGGGGTGTTGGCGTCCTCGAGGTCGGCGAGCCAGACCTTGGCGCCGGAGTTGAGCGCGTTGATGGTCATCTTGCGGTCGGTCGGACCCGTGATCTCGGCGCGGCGGTCGACCAGACCGGGGGAGTGCGGCGCGACTCGCCAGGTGTCGTCCTCGCGGACGTCCTTGGTCGCTGTCAGGAAGTCGAGGCTCCCGCCGCGGGCGATGTCCTCGTACCGCGCGGTCCGGGCCGCGACCAGCTCGCGGCGGCGCGCGTCGAACGCGCGGTGCAGCCCGGCGAGGAACGCCAGGGCGTCCTCGGTGAGCACCTCGCCGTAGCGGTCGTTGATCGGCCCTTCGACGCGGATGCCGTCAGCGCTGCTCATATCAGCTCCTCGTGAGGGTCGGAGGGCGTACGTCGGTGAGGTCGGCCAGCAGCGGCTGCAGCACCCGGCCGGCCAGGTCCCGCAACAGGGTTCTTGCCCGTCGCTGGGCGCGGGACACGTCCGGCTCGATGTCGGTCAGCGCGTGCAGCCCGACGACGCCCATGTCGGCCAGCACCGACCGGCCGGCCTCGTCGACGTCGATGCGGCCGGCGAGCATCAGGACCGGGACACCCCT
>DASVED010000216.1:0-9337 GCA_036380775.1 Actinomycetes bacterium | reverse complement strand
GTCATCGCGACGCCCGCCGACCAGGTGGATCAGGTCGTCGGCGACTGCGCCGCCAAGGGCGGCGTCATTGGCCTCGTGGTGATGACGGCCGGCTTCGCCGAGACCGGCGAGGAGGGTGCGCAGCGGCAGCGACACCTGGTCGCGCTCGCCCGTGGCGGCGGCATGCGGGTGCTCGGCCCCAGTGCGTTCGGCATCCTCAACACCGATCCCGCCTACTCATTGAACGCCTCTTTGGCGCCGATGCTCCCGGACCGAGGAACGGTGGGCTTCTTCTCCCAGTCGGGCGCGCTCGGGATCGCTCTTCTCGACAACGCGGTACGCCGGGGACTGGGGCTGTCCACCTTCGCCAACGCGGGCAACCGGGTCGACGTCAGCGGCAACGACCTGATGCAGTTCTGGGAGGAGGACGACGCAACCGAGGCGGTGATGCTCTACCTCGAGTCGCTGGGCAACCCCCGCAAGTTCAGCCGCATCGCCCGGCGGCTGGCCCGCAAGAAGCCGGTCATCGTGGTGAAGTCCGGCCGATTCCGGGGCGCCGCCCCGCACGGTCACCTGGTCCGCGAGTCCCACGCGCCGGCCGCCGCCGTCGATGCTCTCTTCGCCCGGGCCGGCGTCATCCGGGTCGAGTCGATCCACCAGATGTTCGACGTCGCCCAGCTCGTCGCCAACCAGCCACTGCCCCGTGGGCCACGGGTGAGCATCGTCGGCAACTCCGACGCGCTGGTGGTGCTCGCCGCTGATGCCCTCGAGGAGTCCGGGCTGGTCCCTCAGGCCACCACGACGCTGGATGCGGACGCCGGTCAGAAGGAGTTCGCCGACGCACTGGCCTCGGCCTTCGCCGACCCGGACGTCGACTCGGTCGTCGCCTTGTTCATCCCGCCGCTGCGCACCCGGGACGCGGAGGTGGCCGAGGTGCTCGCGCGGTCGGCCGCCGCGACCGACAAGCCCGTGGTCTCCAGCTTCCTCGGCATGCCCGGCGTCCCCGAGTCCCTGCGGGCCGCTGAAGGTCGCGGCTCCGTCCCGTCGTACCCGACGCCGGAGGACGCCGTGCGCGCGCTGGCCGCCGCCACGGTCTACGCCGGCTGGCGGTCCCTGCCGGCCGGTCACACCGTCGTGCCCTCCGGCCTCGACGTCCGGGCAGCACGCATGGTCGTGACCGAGCTGCTCGGTGATCAGGAGGAGGTCGAGCTGGACCACGCAGGGCTCACCAGGCTCCTGCGCTGCTACGGGATCGACCTGTGGGAAGCCGTCCCCGTCGCCACCGGGGACGACGCCGTCGCGGCGGCCGACCGGCTGGGCTACCCGGTCGCGCTCAAGGCGCTCGCGCCGCACCTGCGTCACCGGCGTGAGCTCGGCGGCGTCCGTCTCGACATCGACGACGCCGAGGAGATGCGCGGAGCCTTCCTGGCCCTGCAGGAGCGGCTCGGCGACGTCGGCGACTACGCCGTGCAGCGGATGGCCCCGACCGGCGTCGCCTGTCGGCTGGCCACCCTGGAGGACCCGCTCTTCGGCCCCGTGCTGTCGTTCGGGCTGGGCGGCGTGGCCACCGACCTGCTGGGAGACCGGTCCTACGGCGTGCCACCCCTGACCGATGCCGACCTGTCCGCGATGGTCCGATCGGTGCGCGCCGCGCCGCTGTTGCTCGGGCACGCCGGCAGCGCCCCGGCGGACCTGGCGGCCGTCGAGGACCTGCTGGCCCGGCTGGCCCGGCTGGCCGACGACCTGCCCGAGGTGGCCGCGCTGGAGCTGAACCCCGTGATCGTCTCGCCGACGGGCGCAGCAGTGCTGGCCGCGACCGGCCGACTGGCTCATCCGGCCGCCCGGACCGAGCGCGGTGCACGGGCGCTGCCCGGCTGAGCCCCCAAGTGCAAGGATGACCGCATGACCGACACCTCGCTGGCGGGCCTGCGGGCCGCGATCGACCACGCGGGCTACTACCCCGAGCTGGTCGCCGATGCCGTTGACGCGGCGGTCGCCGGTGAGGACATCGAGGCGTTCGTCGTGCACCAGGAGACGACCTTCGACTCCGAGGAGGTACGTCGGCACATCACCGTCCTGGTCCTCACACCCGGCCGGCTCGTCCTCGGTCACGCCGACGACCACCCGGCCGACGCTGTCACCCCGGCGCCCTACGTCACCACCAGCACCGAAGCGGTCCCGCTGTCCTCGGTGCGCTCGGTCGTCGTCAACCGGGTGGTCACCGACCCGATGCGGTACGACGGGGGCGTCCCGCCCCAGGAGGTCACCGTCACGATCGGCTGGGGTGCGGTCAGCCGCCTCGACCTGGAGCCGGCGGCCTGCGGGGACCCGGAGTGCGACGCCGACCACGGCTACACGGGCACGGCGTCGGCGGATGACATCGCGATGCGCGTCAGCGAGGCAGCCGAAGGCGCAGACGCCGTGAGCCGGATGCTCGGCTTCGCGGCGGCACTGTCCCGTGCCACGGCCCATTGACGCCGCCGCCAGCGCCCGGACCGCTCGTCCCGGCGTACGGCGCGAGGTCGCTGGCGGACGTGCTGCCAGCCGTCCTGCGGGGACTGGGGGTGTCCGGTGAGCGCAACGGGTTGTCCCTCGACGTCACGTCACGGGTCTGCGTCGTGCTCGTCGACGGGCTCGGGGCGAGCGCCCTGGCCGCTCACCCGGAGCATGCGCCGTTCCTGACCGCGCTGCGTGACCACGTCGGCAGCCGGACCATCACATCGGTCTTCCCGACGACCACCTCGATCGCCCTCACCTCCCTGGGCACCGGCCTTCCACCGGGGGAGCACGGCATCGTCGGGCTGCTGATCCGGCTGCCGGACGGGACCCCTGTCAACACGCTCGCACTGCCGTCCCCGGTCGACCTGAGCACCTTGCAACCCCGAGCCACCGCGTTCGAGCGGGCCGTTGCCGCGGGCGTCACGGTCACCAGGGTCGGCCCGTCGCGGTTCGACGACGACGGTCTCACCCGCGCCGGTCTTCGCGGTGGGTCCTACGCGGCGGCCGAGTCCGTGGGGGAGCGCATCGCCGAGACCACGGCAGCCGTACGCCGGGACAGCCGCTCGCTCACGTACGTCTACTACGGCGACCTGGACGCGACCGGTCACCGCAGAGGCTGCACATCGGAGGCATGGCGAGCCGAGCTGCGGACTGTCGACGCGTTCGTCGAGCAGCTGGCTGCTGCACTGCCCGCGGATGCGACGCTCCTGGTCACGTCCGACCACGGCATGGTGGACGTCCCGCTGGAGAACCGGTGGGACGTCGCGGAGACCCCGGTGCTCGCCGACGGCGTCGAGCTGGTCGCAGGAGACCTGCGCGGAGTTCACGTCCACACGCGGCCGGGTGCGGCTGCGGACGTCCTGGCGGCGTGGAGCAGCACACTCGGCGACAGCTTCTGGGTCCTGCCGCGTGCCCAGGCGGTGGCGACGGGGCTGTTCGGCCCGCTCGTCGCCGACGACGTGCTGCCGCGGCTCGGCGACGTCGTGGTGGCCGCGGTGGGGGACCGGAACGTGGTCGACTCGCGGGTGCACCCGCCGGACGTCCTGCGGCTCATCGGCATGCATGGGGGCCTCACCGCCGACGAGCTGGACGTCCCGCTCCTGGTGCATCGCTCCGGTTGACGTCGGCGACCTCACGCGTTGGGATCGCGGCCCGGGTCCTGGCCGAGCACGACGAGTCCCAGCCGCCCGAGGTAGAGGTCCCAGCCCATGCGGTGCTGGGCTCGCTGTGTCTCGTCGGGCAGGTCGTGGTGGCGCAAGACGACGCGCGTGCCTCCGTCCTCAGCCTCGAAGGTGACGACGACCCGGGTGCTGCCGGGGCCGACCGGGTGGCCACCGGTCCACCCCCAGGTGAACACCAGCCGGCGCGGTGGCTCGACCTCCATGAACTCGCCGGCCGCCTCCACGCCGTCGCGCATGCGCACCCGGTAGCGCCCACCGGGCACCGGTTCCAGCGTTGCCTCTGTTCCCATCCACTGGACGTAGCGAGCCGGGTCGGTGAAGTAGGGGAAGACCGTCTCGGGCTGCGCGGCGATGTGCACGCTCACCTCGAGGACGTCGACAGCGGTCATGACCGGTCCCTGTCCCGTTGCTCGGCTTCGGCCAGCTCCTTGACGCGGTGCAGGCCGGTGCGCCACTGCGCCTCGACGACGGCACGCAACGGCCCGAGCGCACCCTTGTCGGCGCGGTAGATCCGGCTGGTGCCCTCCCGGCGCTCGACGAGGAAGCCGGCGGTCTTCAGCAGGGTCAGGTGCTGGCTGACGGCCGACCAGGAGATGTCGAACTCCTCGGCGATGTCGCCCGCGGACAGCTCCCGGTCCCAGACCAGCTCGAGGATCCGAAGCCGACGGGGCGCGGCGATCACCTGGAGTGGGCCCACGACGCCCTCGCTTCCTGCCGGTCCGTCGGCTGGCCGTGCCGGGTGAGCCTGCCGCGGTCCGGTTGACGACGGCACCTTACTTTAGATAGAACTAAAATAGTTGACCCACCACCCGAGAGCAACCGGAGGCCCCGATGGCGCCCACCATCACGCTCGGCATCGACCTGGCCGCCGACCCGGCGGACGTGTTCGAGATCCTGTCCACCACCGAAGGTCAGCGAGCCTTCTGGACGACTGACTGCGACGTCTCCGCCGATCGCGCCCGCTTCGGCTTCCCGCAGGCTCCGGTCGACCTGGTGACCGACGTGACCACCGAGCCGGGCAAGCTCGTCCGGATGCACGTCACCTCGGGCTTCCCCTTCTGGGAGGGGTCGACGTGGGAGTGGGAGCTCGGCGCAGCAGCCAGGGCTGAGTCCGGCACGGGAGTGCTGTTCCGTCACCACGGGTTCGCCGACGGCTATGCCGAGATCGACCTCGCGTACACCGCCCAGACCTGGGCGCTCGTCCTGGACCGGCTCGCCAAGTACGCGGAGAGCGGCACCCCGCAGCCCCTCTTCCCTGCGGCGCAGTGACGTCACCGTGACGGCCGTCGACGTCCGGCCGACGGTGCTCGTCCGCAGCCCACGGGCCGAGGTCGCCGACTTCATGTTCGACCCGGCCAACGACCTGCGCTGGACGGGGGGCATCACGGCGAGCAGACCTGCGCAGCCCGGCCGGCTCGTGCAGGGATCGACCGTGGTGCGCACGGCGCGCTTCCTCGGTCGGACGTTCGACTACGGGTACGTCGTCACCCGGCACGAGCCCGACCGCCTGGTCGAGCTGTCGGTCGACAAGCCCTTTCCGATGACCGTCCGCTACGAGCTCGAGGACGCCGACGGCGGCACGCTGGTCGCCATCCATGCCAGCGGCTCTCCCGGCCGGTTCTTCGGCTGGGCCAGCCCGCTGATGACGCGGCAGGTCCGGAGAAGCATCGCCGCGGACCTGGGCCGGCTGCGCGCCTGCCTGGAGCGCTGAAGGAGGGACCGCGCCAGCTGCTTGACGCGGGCCCTTCTCCCCCGAAACCGGGAGCACGTGCTGCTCCGACGAGCCGTGTGGTGCACCCGGGGGCACTCGTATCGGGAACAACGAGGTGGCCATGGGCCGGTTACGCGCGGATGACAGGATGGCCGTCGGGTGTCCCGGCGCACACCCAGCCGCACCCGACCGTCGAGCCCAGGGAGCCGTGGGAGCGCAATGGCCGAGCTCGTCTTCTTCTCCGGGACGATGGACTGCGGGAAGTCCACGCTGGCGCTGCAGATGGACCACAACCATCGCCAGCGCCGCCGGGCCGGGCTGATCTTCACCCGCCTCGACCGCGCGGGGTCGGCAACCCTGTCCAGCCGGCTCGGGCTGTCGACCGACGCCATCGAGGTGACCGACGCGCTGGACTTCTGGGACGAGGTCGCCGAGCGGCGGACCCGTGGCGGCCGGGTCGACTACCTGATCTGTGACGAGGCGCAGTTCTACACGCCGGCCCAGGCCGAGCAGCTGGCCCGCGTGGTCGACGAGATGGAGGTCGACGTCTTCGCGTTCGGCATCACGGCGGACTTCCGGACCCGGCTCTTTCCCGGCTCGCAGCGACTCATCGAGCTCGCCGACCGGGTCCAGGTGCTCCAGGTGGAGGCGCTGTGCTGGTGCGGCGCCCGCGCGACCCACAACGCGCGAACCGTCAACGGCGCGATGGTCGTCGAGGGAGAGCAGGTCGTCGTGGGCGACACCGACGGCGAGGACCAGGTCGGCTACGAGGTGCTCTGCCGCCGCCACCACATGCGGAGGATGACCGCGGTGTCGGCCGACGAGCTGCTCCGCCAGGCAGCGCTGTCGCCGGAGGCACTGCCCTTCGACCCCATGGTGGACGTGGCCGCCTGCGCTGTCGTCCCGCGCCGGTCGTGACTGCTCCGCTGGGCCCACTGGTCGACGTACCGACGCTGCGGGCCGAGCTCGACGGGCCCTCGCCGCCGGTCCTGGTCGACGTCCGGTGGCGCCTCGGCGGGCCGCCGGGACGGGACGGCTACTTGGCCGGTCACCTGCCAGGGGCGACCTACGCCGACCTCGACACCGACCTGGCCGGCCCGCCGGGGGCCGGCGGGCGTCATCCGCTGCCCGACCCGGCAGCCGCCCAGGAGGTGGCTCGCCGGCTCGGCGTCAGCGACGGGCGGGGAGTGGTGGTCTACGACGACACGGACGGCAGCGTGGCCGCGAGGGCCTGGTGGCTGCTGCGGTTCCTCGGCCACCGCGACGTCCGGCTCCTCGACGGTGGGCTGCGAGCATGGCTGGCCGCCGGGCTCCCCGTCGAGGACGGGCAGGTCGACGCGCAGCCCGGCGACTTCACGGCCAGGCCCGGTGCGATGCCGGTGCTGGACGCCGACGCTGCGGCCGCGGTGGCCCGCGACGGGGTGCTGATCGACGCGCGAGCCGCGGCGCGCTACCGGGGCGAGGTCGAGCCGGTCGACCCGGTGGCGGGCCACGTGCCCGGCGCGGTGAACGTCCCGTCGGCGGAGTGTGTCGACGACGCGGGTCGACTGCTGCCCGCGCACCTGCTGCGGGAGCGGTTCGCCGCGCAGGGTGCCGACGGCAGCCGACCGGTCGGCACCTACTGCGGGTCAGGCGTCACGGCCGCGCACACGGTCCTGGCCCTCGAGGTAGCCGGTGTCCCGGCGGCGCTCTACGCGGGGTCCTGGTCGGAGTGGGTCACCGACCCGTCCCGGCCGGTCGAGACCGGCTGACAGGCCCGTGATCACGAAAGGTCCGGGCAGCAAGAACTGCCCAGACCTTTCGCGATCATGGAACGGGGGGGCGGGGCGGGCGGATCCGTCAGTCGCGCTTGCGGGTGCCGAACATGATGTCGTCCCAGGCCGGTACGGCGGGACGGCGACCGGCCCGGCCGACAGCGACCCGCCGGACAGGCTCCGCGGACTCGGCAGGCACCGTCGCCTGCCGCGCCTCGTCGCGCTCGCGGTCGTAGACCTCGTCGGCGGGGGAGGTGTCGTCCGGCTCCTCGGTGGCGCCCCCGGGGAGGCTGGTGAGGCGCCGCACGGCGGCCGGCGGCTGGTCGGCCAGCCGGTCGGTGCCGGGATCGTCGACGAGCCAGCGCGCCTCCTCGTCGGCCGGTGCCAGGACGCGGCCACGCGGGTCGAACGTCCAGCTGGCCACGCGGGAGCGGCCACCGGCCAGGTAGGACAGCCGCACCGTCCAGCGGTCGTCGTCGGTGCGGAACGCGTCCCACTCGGCGGTCTCTGCGGCCGCCCGCTGCTCGGACAGACGGGCCTCGACCAGCTCGATCAGCGCGGGAGCCTTGCCGGCGGTCGCCCGACGGGCGGGGGCGCGCTGCGCCTGCTCGACGACATGGCCGCGTTCGGCGATCACCGGGCTGGCGTACCGCTCGACGCGGTCCGGCGAGATGCCCGCGGCCAGCGAGACCTCGTCCACGCTGTGCCCGGCCCGGATGCGGGTCTGGATCTCTCGCGGGGTGAGCTGACTCTCCAAGGCGATCTCCAGCTGGCCTGGCCGGGACGGGCCACCGGCGGGATGCGCGGTGCCCTGCGGCTGGGTGGGGCGCAGCGCTGCCGCGAGCCGTCCGTCGACGGGGACGCGGAACTGCCTGCGCTCTGAGTCCTCGAGCACGAGGTGGGACCGGTCGGGAGTCAGGGCGACGAGGCGCAGATCGGTGATGGCGTGGGCCGCCTGGTCTCCGGTCATCGTGTCGCTGGCCTCCCGGTCGTGTCGCACGGCGTGTCGCGGCCGACGGAGCCGACCCTATGGCCCGGTGGTGCCCGGACCGTGGAGGCGCGCCCGGCCTGTCGTCGACGTGTCGACTTCTCGTCCGGACACCGCCGAGGGTCGAGCGCCTGCGACCCCGTCGTCAGCGGGGCAGCCGCCGGTACGCGAGCCCGCACACCACCAGGCTGCACAGGCCGGACCCGGCCGCGACCGCGAACGCCTCGCTCACACCAGCGTCGTCGACCAGCCGCCCGGACATCCAGATGGCCGCCGACAGGCCCACGACCAGCCCCGTCGTCGCCCAGGTCAGCCCCTCGGTGACGGTGCCCTCCGGCACCATCCGCTCGACCAGCGAGAAGCCGCTGATCAGCGTCGGCGCGATGCCGACACCGGCGATGAACAGGAAGACGGCGAGCAGGCCGAGCGACCCGATGAACGGCAGCGCGGCGACCGTGACCGTCATGGTGGTGGCGCCGAGCAGCAGCCGCCGCCGGGCGCTGACGTTCCAATGGATCGTCCCGAACAGCAGCCCGGAGACCGCGCTCCCGGCGGCGTAGCACGCGAGCAGGGGCCCGGCCAGGCCGGGCCGGCCGGCCTCGTCCGCGAACGCCACCGTGCTGATCTCCACTGCGCCGAACACGCCGCCGACGAACGCCATGACGACCATCAGGGCACCGAGCCCCGGGCTCCGCAGCGCCGACGGGTGACCCTCCTCGTGCCCGGCACCGGCCGGCGGCTCGCTGGCCCGGTGGGTCACCAGGGCGGCGGTGCCGGCGACGACGAGCAGCACCGCGGAGAGCAGGCCGACCGGCGGGCTGACCTTCGTCGCGAGGACGGTCACGATCAGCGGGCCGAGGACGAAGATCACCTCGTCGAGCACCGACTCGTAGGCGTAGGCGGTCGTCAACCGGCTGCCCGAGCCGAGGACGTAGCCCCAGCGGGCCCGGACCAGGGACCCGATCGACGGCCCGAAGCACCCCGCGGCCGCGGCGGCCGGGTAGAAGGTCCAGATCGGCGCGTCAACGGTGACCAGCAGCACGAACAGCGACAGGAAGGCGGCGTGCAGCGTCACCGCCGGCACGAGCACCCGGCGTTGGCCGAGCCGGTCGATGAGTCGCGAGATCGCCGGCGCGGCGGCCGCGTTGACGATGGCGAACGTGGCGGACAAGGCCCCCGCAAGCCCGTAGCGGTCCCGCTCGCTGACGACGAGGAGCACGATCCC
>DASVED010000215.1:0-2588 GCA_036380775.1 Actinomycetes bacterium | reverse complement strand
CACGTCCATGAAGCGGTGCAGGTCGAGCGGCTTCACGACGTACGAGCTGGCGCCGCAGGCGTAGGCAACCGACACGTCGACGTCCGCACGCGACGTGCTGAACACGACCACCGGGACGGTCCGCAGGTCCGGGTCGCCCTTGATCCTGCGGAGCACGTCGATGCCGTTGACCCGCGGCAGGTTGATGTCCAGGACCACGAGGTCGGGCCGCGGGATGTCGCCCGCGACGACGGCGTCCAGTTTGGCCAGCGCGTCGACGCCGTCCTCGGCGCGCATCAGCTCGGTGGTGCTGCCGGACTCCTCGAGCGCCAGCTCCACCAGCTTGGCGTCGGCCACGCTGTCCTCGACCAGGAGGATGCGTGCCGGGCGGCCACGCTGGCGCATCGGGCCCACCCTCCGTCCGCCCCCGGACACGGTGAGCGCCGAGGTCCATCCCCGGCGCCGTCTGGGGCGGGACGCTACGCCGGGCGGCCCGTCACCGAGGACCGAACCGTGATGTTCGGCACGAACGGATGGTGCGCGGCTGATCCCTTCGGGTCAGGCGCGCACCAGGGAGGGGTTCACCGCCGAGACCGGGCGGCGCAGCCGGGTGGCCTGCTCGAGGTGCAGGGCGAGGGACAGCAGGGTCGCCTCGCCGCCCGCTCGGCCGAGGAACGACACCCCGAAGGGCCGGCGGCTGCTCGGGCGGTAGCCAGCCGGCACGATGACGCTGGGGTAGCCGGCGCGGGCGGCGATCCCGGCGCCGCGCCAGGACGGCATGAGCACCGCGTCGGCACCGTGCGCGGCGAGGACCGCGTCGATGCCGTGCTGCCCGGCCATCGCGACGTCGCGGGCCCGGTGGGCGAGATAGGCCTCTCGGTCGCGCACGTGGTCGACGTCGAGCGCCGCAAGGACGTGCTTCTGGCCGTACTTGAGGGCGGTGCCCGCATTGTCCTCGTTCCAGCGGGCGATGTCGGCCATGGTCCGTCTCGGCGCGCCCTCGGGCAGCCGCGCGAGGTAGGCGTCGACGTCGCGGGCGAACTCGTAGTGCAGGACAGGGGTCTCGTCGGTCTCCGGCAGGGCCGGGACGTCGACCACGGTGGCGCCCTGTGCCCGGACCGCCTCGATGGCCGCGAGCAGCAGGTCACGGTCCTCGGCGTCCAGGTCGTCGGGAGGCGGCGGCGTCACGAGCCGCGCACCGCC
Source organism: Actinomycetes bacterium (assembly GCA_036380775.1). Taxonomy (GTDB): domain Bacteria; phylum Actinomycetota; class Actinomycetes; order JACCUZ01; family JACCUZ01; genus DASVED01. The sequence continues at coordinate 1,406 of DASVED010000215.1, read as the reverse complement.
CAGGGCCGACGGCTGGAGCTCCAGGTCACGGCCGGAGAGCACCGCGAGCAGCACGGCCGCGTCCTGGACGGTTCGGGTCATCGGTCCGGCGCAGTCCTGGCTGGTGGCGATCGGCAGGATGCCCGTGCCGCTGACCGCGCCGACCGTGGGTTTCACGCCGACGAGGCTCTGCGCGTCGCACGGGCAGAGGATCGAGCCGTCGGTCTCGGTGCCGACGGTGACGGTCGCCAGCCCGAGCGCGGCCGCCGCGCCCGATCCGCTGCTCGACCCGCACGGCGTGAGACTCACGTCGTAGGGGTTGAGCACCTGCCCGCCGAGTGAGGAGTAGCCGCTGGGCATCCCCTCCGTCATGAAGTTCGCGAGCTCGGTGAGGTTGGTCTTGCCGAGAACCACCGCACCCGCGTCGCGCAGCCGGGTCACCAGGTCGGCGTCGCGGTCGGGGACGGAGTGCTCCAGGGCGAGAGCCCCGCCGGTGGTCGGCAGCCCGGCGACGTCGATGTTGTCCTTCACGAGCACCGGCACGCCGTGCAGGGGACCGAGGTCGGCACCGGCGGCGCGCTCCCGGTCGCGGGCGGCGGCCTGCTCCTCCGCATCCGGCGCGAGACAGCGGACGGCGTGCACCGCGGGGCCACGGCGGTCGAGGCGCTCGATCCGGGCCAGGTAGCCGCGGACGAGGTCGACGCTGGACACCACGCCGCCGGCCATCGCCTTCATGACGTCGTCGACACCTGCGGTCTCGAGGTCCAGGTCAGCCACGGGCGCAGAATATGGCCTCCGGAGCCCGCCCTACACTGGGCCTCCGCCCCGTCGTGAGGAATCCGAGCGAGCATGCCCCGAGTCAGTGTCGTCGTCCCGATCTACAACGTGGAGAGGTACCTCACCGACTGTCTCGAGTCGCTGTCCCAGCAGACGTTCAGGGACCTCGAGGTCGTCATGGTGGACGACGGCTCGACCGACTCCAGCGCAGCGATCGCGGCGGCGTTCGCGGAGCGTGACCCGCGGTTCCGTCTGGTGCGGCAGCCGAACGGCGGCCTCGGCAACGCCCGCAACACCGGCTCGGACCAGGCGACCGGCGACTTCATCGCGTTCGTCGACAGTGACGACGTGGTCGTGCGCAACGCCTACGAGCTGCTCGTGGGTGCGCTGGAGGAGACCGGCTCGGACTTCGCGTCGGGCAACTACCACCGGCTGACCTCGACCGGCACCCGGCAGGCGGGGATGGTGACCTCGGCGTTCACCGCGACCCGGCTGCGCACGCACGTGTCCAAGCACCCCGCCCTGCTCAACGACCGGACCGCGTGGAACAAGGTGTTCCGGCGCACCTTCTGGACCGAGAACGGCTTCCGCTGGCCCGAGGGCGTGCTCTACGAGGACATCCCGGTCACGCTCCCCGCGCACGTCCTCGC
>DASVED010000214.1:0-3192 GCA_036380775.1 Actinomycetes bacterium | reverse complement strand
CTCGAGTGCGCCAGGGCCGGAGTGACGACCGGCGAGTGGTCCCAGGTCCTGCGCGAGGCGTTCGGGTCCTACCGCGCCCCGACCGGGGTGGGTGGCGCGGTGGGCGCGGGCGAGGTCGGTGAGGACCTGCAGGCCGTCCGCGAGTCCGTACGCCGGACCGGTGCCGACCTGGGGACCCGGCTGCGCCTGCTGGTCGGGAAGCCTGGCCTGGACGGGCACTCCAACGGAGCCGAGCAGATCGCGGTCCGTGCCCGCGACGCCGGCTTCGAGGTCGCCTACCAGGGCATCCGGCTGACCCCCGGCCAGATCGCTGCGGCGGCCGTCGAGGAGGGGGTGCACTGCGTCGGCCTGTCGATCCTGTCGGGGTCCCACCTGGCGCTGGTGCCCGAGGTGCTCCGACTGCTCGACGAGGCCGGCGCCGGCGACGTCCCGGTCGTGGTCGGCGGGATCGTCCCGGACGCGGATGCCAGGTGGCTGCGCGAGCACGGCGTCGCCGCGGTCTTCACACCCAAGGACTTCGAGATCACCGGCATCCTCGCCCAGATCGTGGGCGTCATCCGGACCGCGAACGGCTTGCCTGCACTCGAGGCCGCCGACTAGGACAACTAGTCCTCGCCGCGCCGGGTCCAGGAGAAGAAGCGCAGGGCCAGCAGCAGGGCGAGCACCGACCACGCCACGAGCACCAGCGCCACCCGCCCCAGCTCCCAATCCCCGGCCGGCTCCACCGACTGGAACGAGTCCGGCAGGAACACCGAGCGCATGCCCTGGCACAGCCACTTGAGCGGGAAGAGCGCCGACATCTGCTGCATCCACGGTGGCAGCTCGTCGTACTGGAAGAAGACGCCGGACGTGAACTGCAGGACGAGCACGACCGGCGACACCATCGCCGGCGCGCCGCGCCCGGTCCGGGCCAGGGCCGAGAAGACGATGCCGAGCAGCGTGCAGCACACCAGCCCGAGCACGCTGACCCAGGTGAAGGTCAGCCAGTCCACCGCGCCGCTGGGCAGGTGGACACCGAACAGCGCCACGCCGATCGCCATCAGCAGCGCGGTCTGCCCGACGTACACGACCAGCACCAGGCCGACCTTGCCGGCGAAGTAGGCGGCCTTCGGCATCGGCGTGCCCTGCAACCTCTTGAGCGTGCCGTCGTCGCGCTCCTGCGGGATCGAGATGGCGAGGTTCTGGAACGCGGTGTAGACGACGCCGGAGGCGATCATCCCGGCCAGGAAGTACTGGCTGAAGGTGACGCCCGGTGCGATCTCGTCGTCGAACACCGAGCCGAAGACGAGCAGGAGCAGCACGGGGAGGATCAGGGTGAAGAACGCCGCCTCGCGGTCGCGGACGAACTGGAGCAGCTCGATCCGGACCCGGCTGGCGCCGATCGTGACCGTTCCCGTCACAGTCCACCGACCATGGCCAGGTAGGTCTCCTCGAGGGTGGGCCTGGTGACCGACAGGTCGGGCACCTCGCCGCCGAGCCGGGCGGCGAGCTCGGCGACGGTCCGCGTGGGCTCGGCGGTGCGCACCGACCGGCGCGCCCCGCCGGGCTCGGTCCACGCCACGGTGGCGAGGGCGGTCTGGCGTCCGCCCAGCGTCGCGGGCGTCGCGACCTCGAGGATGCGCCCTCGCGCGATGACCGCGACCCGGCCGGCCAGGCGCTCGGCCTCTTCGAGGTAGTGCGTGGTGAGCAGGATGGTGGTGCCCTCGGCCGCGAGGTCGTCCACGAGCGCCCAGAAGTGCTGCCGGGCGGCCGGGTCGAAGCCGGTCGTCGGCTCGTCGAGGAAGAGCAGCTCGGGGCGGCCGAGGATGCCCAGCGCCACGTCGAGCCGACGGCGCTGGCCGCCCGAGAGCAGCCGGGTCCGCTGTCCGGCGCTGTCGGCGAGCCCCACAGTGTCGATGACCTCCTCCGGGTCGCGCGGGTCCGGGTAGTAGACGGCGAAGTGCCGCACCGTCTCGCGGACCGTGAGCTCGGACAGGTCGGTCGCCGTCTGCAGGACGATGCCGACGCGGGCCCGCCAGGCGGCGGTGGCCACCGCCGGGTCGAGGCCGAGGACGCTGACCTCGCCCGCGTCCCGGCGGCGGTAGCCCTCGAGGATCTCCACCGTCGTCGTCTTGCCGGCTCCGTTCGGCCCGAGCAGCGCGAACACCTCACCGGTGGACACCTCGAGGTCGACGCCGTCGACCGCCGTACGCTCGCCGTAGACCTTCCGCAGACCGCGGACGACGACGGCGGCGCCCTCGAGACTCACGACGACGAGGATGCCGTATGCACCCGGGACAGGGGGTGACCGTGGCGAGCCCGCGCGCGTCGGTGCTCCGACGCATCGCCGTCGACGTGCGCCCGCTGCGCCATCACGACTTCCGGCGGCTGTGGGTCGGCGGCAGCGTGTCGATGGTCGGCTTCCAGCTGACCGCCGTGGCGGTGTCGGTGCAGATGTTCGACATCACCCGGTCCTCGCTCTGGGTCGGGCTGATCGGCATCGCGGCGCTGGTGCCCCTGGTCGTGTTCGGCCTTTACGGCGGGGCCGTGTCCGACGCCGTCGACCGCCGCAAGCTGCTCGTCGCGTCCTCCTACCTCACCTGGGCCAGCACCGGCGGCCTGCTGCTGCACGCGCTGCTCGGCCTGGAGCAGCCGGTCACGCTGCTGGCCCTGGTGGCCGTGCAGTCCGTCGGCTTCGCGTTCTCGTCGCCGGTCCGGGGCGCGGTCGTGCCGCGGCTGCTGCCCCGCGAGCTCGTCCCCGCAGGCAACACGCTGTGGTCCACGTCGTTCGGCATCGGAGCCGTCATCGGTCCGCTGGTCGCCGGCGCCGTGCTCGCCGGTGGGAGCTACGCCCTCGCGTACGGAATCGACGCCCTCCTGTTCACGGCCGGCCTCTACGCGGCGCACCGGCTTCCTCCCATCCCGCCGCTCGGAGAGATCACGCCGCCCGGGCTGCGGTCGGTGGTGGAGGGGCTGTCGTTCATCGCCCGCCATCCGGTGCTTCTCATGTCCTTCGCCGTCGACATCGTGGCGATGGTCATGGCCATGCCCCGCGCGCTGTTCCCGGAGGTCGCGGTCGAGCGGTTCGGCGGTGCCGGGGCCGCCGGCTGGCTGTACGCGTCCATCGCGCTCGGGTCGGTGGTCGGCGGGCTGCTGTCCGGGTGGATCGGCCGGGTCCGCCGCCAGGGCATGGCCCTCGTCACGGCGGTCGTC
>DASVED010000213.1:0-7869 GCA_036380775.1 Actinomycetes bacterium | reverse complement strand
TCTTCCTCGACACCGGCTACCACTTCGAGGAGACGTTGACGATGCGGGACGAGGTCGCCGCGGCGTACCGGGGGCGCGTCAACATCGTCACCGTACGTCCGGAGCTGACCGTGCCGCAGCAGGACGCGGCGGAGGGCCGTGACCTGTTCGCCCGCGACCCCGACCGCTGCTGCTTCCTGCGCAAGGTGGCGCCGCTGGACCGGGCGCTCGCGGGATACGACGCCTGGGGCAGCGGGCTGCGACGCGACGACTCGGCGTCCCGCTCACTGACGCCGGTCGTCGACTGGGACGCGCGCAACGGCAAGGTGAAGGTCAACCCGCTCGCGCGCTGGACCCAGGCCGACGTCGACGACTACGTCGGGCGGCACAACATCATGGTCAACCCCCTGCTCTCCGACGGCTTCGCGTCGGTCGGCTGCTTCCCGTGCACCCGGCGTACCTCGGACGTCGACCCGCGGGCCGGCCGGTGGGCCGGCAGCGGCAAGACCGAGTGCGGCATCCACCTGGTGGTGGCACCACAGTGAACTCACCCCACGAAGTCGCTCGCTCCGCTCACGACTCCGCGGGGGCCCCGAGAAGCGCGCCCGCGTACCCGCTGACGCTCGACGTCGCCGGCCGCCGCGCTCTGGTGGTCGGCGGCGGACCGGTGGCCGCCCGCAGGGCCTCCGGGCTCGTCGACGCGGGCGCCGACGTGGTGGTCGTCGCGCCGTACGTCTGCGAGGACCTGCGCGACCTGCTCGACGCCGGTGCCCTGACCTGGCTGGCGCGCGACTACACCGCCGGCGACCTCGACGGCGCGTGGCTGGTGCACACGGCCACCGGCGACCCCGCCACCGACGACCTGGTGGCCGCGCACGCGGAGGGGGCACGCGTCTGGTGCGTGCGCGCCGACGACGCGAGCCGGTCGGCCGCCTGGACACCGGCCGTCGCGCGCAGCGGCTCGGTGACCGTCGCCGTGACAGCCGGCGGCGACCCCCGGCGAGCCCGGTCGCTGCGGGAGGCGATCGCGGTCGCCCTCGACACCGGCGAGCTCCCGCTGCGCCACCACCGCCGGGCCGCCGCCGGGCACGTCGCACTGGTCGGCGGCGGCCCGGGTGACCCTGGTTTGATCACCACCCGCGGCCGGCGACTCGTCGCCGAGGCGGACGTCGTCGTCGTCGACCGGCTGGCGCCGCGCGCGCTCCTGAACGGGCTCGATGAGGACGTCCTGGTGATCGACGTCGGCAAGACCGCCGGCAACCACCCGGTGCCGCAGGAGCAGATCAACCAGCTCCTGATCGAGCACGCCCGGGCCGGCCGTCGCGTGGTGCGGCTCAAGGGCGGTGACCCCTTCGTGCTGGGGCGCGGCGGCGAGGAGGCGCTCGCGTGCGTGGCGGCGGGGATCTCCGTCGAGGTCGTGCCCGGGGTGACCAGCGCGATCGCCGTGCCCGCGTCGGCGGGCATCCCCGTCACCCACCGCGGCCGGTCGCGGCAGGTCACGATCGCGTCCGGGCACGAGGGGCTGGACTGGTCGACGCTGGCCCGACTCGACGGGACGCTGGTGCTGCTGATGGGCGTGAGCGGGCTGGAGGAGGCCGCCGCCGGGCTGGTGGCGAACGGCAAGCCGGCTGACACCCCGGTGGCGATCGTCGAGTCCGGCTGCACGCCGCAGGAACGCACCACAGTCGGGACCCTCTTGACGATCGCTGCCCTGGCCCGCGAACGTGACGTCCGGCCGCCGGCCGTCGTGGTCGTCGGCAGTGTGGTGGAACTGCACGCAGTCCTGGCATAGTCACGGGGTGACACACCCGCCGCTGGTGGCCGTGGCGCACGGCAGCCGGGACCCGGCGGCGGCGCGCACCACGGAAACCCTGCTGGCGGAGGTACGCCGGCAGCGACCCGGCCTCGATGTCCACGTGAGCTACCTGGACCACGTGTCGCCCCGGCTCTCCGAGGTGCTGGCGGTCCTCGACGACGCCGTGGTGGTGCCGCTGCTGCTCGGCGCGGCCTACCACTCGCGCATCGACGTCCCGGCCGCGATCGCCGACGCGGGGGCGGTCGCCGTGCAGGCCGACGTCCTGGGGCCGGACCCGCGGCTGCTGGACGCGCTGGAGCGGCGGCTGAGCGAGGCAGGCGTGCCGATCGGCGACCGGGACACGGCTGTGGTCCTGGCGGCCGCCGGTTCCACCGACGACACAGCTGTGGCCGACGTCCGGTCTCTCGCGCAAGCCTGGGCCGGTCGCGGCTGGTGGGCGGTCGAGCCGGCCTTCGCCTCCGCGGCCCGACCCACGGTCGAGGAGGCGGTCGAGACGCTCCGCGCCCGGGGGGCGCCGGGCATCGCGGTCGCCTCCTACCTGCTCTTTCCCGGTCTGTTCGCCGACCGGCTGAACGAGGCTGGAGCGGACGTCACCAGCGGTGTGCTCGGCGACGCCCCCGAGGTCGCCGGCCTGGTCCTCGCTCGCTACGACGCGGCGGTCAATCGTCCGGAAGCCTGACGAACTCGATCATGTGCTGGCCCCGGGGGTGACCCCAGTCGCCGACCTGCTTCGGCTCCCACCGGGCCACGCTGGTGGCCGCCCAGGCGAGGTCCGACGGCAGGTAGTGGTACGGGTCGCGTTCGGGGAAGGTCCGGGTCGCCTTCTGGCGGACCGGACGGTCGAAGGCCCGTCCGGGGTCGGCCGGGAAGTACGTCGCGAAGAACCGGCCACCGGGTGCGACCACCTTGGCGACCTGGAACAGGCACAAGCGGATGTGGTTGAGCGGCAGGTGGGTGAACACCGACACCGCGAGCGCCGTGTCGAAGCGGACCCCGAAGTCGCACTCGAAGCGCGACGTCGCCCGCAGGTTCTCCGGGGGCAGACGGTCGGCCAGCCCGGCTTCCGGCAGCTCCTTCACCAGGGCGGCCCGGAGGAGGCTCTCGTTGACGTCGATGCCGTAGTAGTGGCCCGGCTCGAGGTAGCGCACGAAGTGCACTCCGCCGCGCAGCGCTCCACAGCCGACGTCGAGCAGGTAGGACGACGGCTTCAACCCCGTGGCGAGCAGGTAGCCGTGCTGCAGCCGGCCGATCTCGTCCCACGCTCCGCCGACGCTCTCCCGGTGGCGACCGGCTGATATCTGCTCGTCGGTCAGCCGGCCGCCATACCTGTTCACCCTGCGGTGCCCGTCCGGGGTCTGCGCGGGGGCGCCACTGATCCGCCGGCGAGCCCACCGACCTCGCTTGCGCGCAGCACGCAACCAGTCATCGCGACGCACTCGGCCTCCCCGTCATGGTCATGGCGATCTTCCAGACGACGACCCCGGTGGTCACGATAGAGAGTGGGCACGGCGCCGGATAGCCTCTAGGCGGCGCCCACACCTCACGGAGGAGACGGCTATGACGCACGACCCGGACCTGCGCACCGCCGACCCGGAGGTCGCCGACCTCGTCGTCGCCGAGAGCGAGCGCCAGCGCGACTCCGTGCGGCTCATCGCGTCGGAGAACTACGTGTCGCGGGCCGTCCTCGAGGCCACCGGCACGATGCTGACCAACAAGTACTCCGAGGGGTACGCCGGCAAGCGCTACTACGAGGGCCAGCAGGTCATCGACCAGGTGGAGACACTCGCCGTCGATCGGGCGAAGTCGCTCTTCGGGGTCGAGCACGCCAACGTGCAGCCCTACTCCGGGTCACCGGCGAACCTGGCGATCTACCTGGCCTTCCTGGCGCCCGGCGACACCGTCATGGGGATGGCGCTGCCCGCCGGCGGCCACCTGACCCACGGCTGGAGCGTGTCGGCCACCGGCAAGTGGTTCCGAGCGGTGCAGTACGGGGTGCGCAAGGAGACCGGCCGGGTCGACATGGACGAGGTCCGCGACCTGGCACTGGCCGAGCGCCCGAAGGTCATCTTCTGCGGCGGCACGGCCATCCCGCGGACCATCGACTTCCCGGCCTTCGCGGCCATCGCCGACGAGGTCGGCGCCGTGCTGGCCGCCGACATCGCGCACATCGCCGGACTGGTGGCCGGTGGCGCGCACCCGTCGCCGGTCGGACATGCCGGCGTCATCTCGACCACCACCCACAAGACACTGCGCGGGCCGCGTGGCGCGATGCTGATGAGCACCGAGGAGCACGCCAAGGCGCTGGACAAGGCGGTCTTCCCGGGGCTGCAGGGTGGGCCGCACAACCACACGACGGCTGCGATCGCGGTCGCGCTCAAGGAGGCGGCGACACCGGAGTTCCGGGACTACGCGCACGCGATCGTCGCCAATGCCAAGGCGCTCGCCGAGGGGCTGACGGCGCGCGGCTTCGACCTGGTGTCCGGCGGCACCGACAACCACCTGCTGCTGGTCGACCTCGAGAACAAGCAGCTGCCGGGCAAGCAGGCGGCCAAGGCGCTGGACCGTGCGGGGATCGAGCTCAACTACAACACCGTGCCGTTCGACCCGCGCAAGCCCTTCGACCCGTCCGGCATCCGGATCGGCACGGCGGCGGTGACCTCGCGCGGCATGACGGTCCAGGACATGGACGCGGTCGCGGCCTGGATCGACCGCGTCGTCGAGGCGGAGCGCACCGGCGACGAGGCCGCCGTCGAGACGGTAGGTGGCGAGGTGCGCGAGTTCTGCGGCCGCTTCCCCACTCCCGGCCTGCGCTGACCGCGCCACGGCCTGAGACCTGCCCGGGGCGGGTCGGTGGCCGGCAGGGGTGATCAGGGAGAATCGTCCCTATGGAGATCTGGCCGGGCACGGCATACCCGTTGGGCGCGACCTTTGACGGGGCGGGCACCAACTTCGCGCTGTTCTCGGAGATCGCCGACCGTGTCGAGCTGTGCCTGTTCGAGGGCAGCTCGAACAGCCGCCGGCTGACGGAGACGCGGGTCGACCTGCCCGAGGTCGACGGCTTCGTCTGGCACGGCTACCTCCCTCGGGTCGGCCCCGGCCAGCGGTACGGGTTCCGCGTCCACGGCCCGCGCGACCCCAGCCGCGGCCTGCGCTGCAATTCGTCCAAGCTCTTGCTCGACCCCTACGCCAAGGCCGTCGAGGGCCAGGTCGACTGGGCCGAGTCGCTGTTCGACTACCGCTTCGCCGCCCCCAACCGGGTCAACACGCTCGACTCCGGTCGCCACGCACCCAAGTCGATCGTCATCAACCCGTTCTTCGACTGGCAGAACGACCGCCATCCGCGCACGCCCTACCACCAGACCGTGATCTACGAGGCCCACGTCCGCGGCCTGACCATGACTCACCCGGCGCTGCCGGACAACATCCGGGGCACCTACGCGGGCATCGGCCACCCGGCGATCATCGAGCACCTGCACCGCATCGGCGTCACCGCCATCGAGCTCATGCCGGTCCACCAGTTCGTGCAGGACCACCACCTGGTCGAGCGGGGCCTGTCGAACTACTGGGGCTACAACACCATCGGCTTCTTCGCGCCGCACAACGCCTACTCGTCCAGCGGGCAGCGCGGACAGCAGGTGCTCGAGTTCAAGGCGATGGTGCGCGAGCTGCACGCCGCCGGCATCGAGGTCATCCTCGACGTGGTCTACAACCACACTGCCGAGGGCAACCAGATGGGCCCGACGTTGTCCTTCCGCGGCATCGACAACCAGGCGTACTACCGGCTGGTCGACGGCAGTCCCGAGCACTACTACGACACCACCGGCACCGGCAACACCCTGCTCATGCGCCATCCCCACGTCCTGCAGCTGATCATGGACTCGCTGCGCTACTGGGTGCTGGAGATGCGCGTCGACGGGTTCCGGTTCGACCTCGCCTCGACGCTGGCCCGCCAGTTCCACGAGGTCGACCGGCTCTCGGCGTTCTTCGACCTGGTGCAGCAGGACCCGGTCATCTCGCAGGTCAAGCTCATCGCCGAGCCGTGGGACGTCGGCGAGGGCGGCTACCAGGTGGGCAACTTCCCGCCGCTGTGGACCGAGTGGAACGGAAAGTACCGCGACACGGTCCGCGACTTCTGGCGGGGTGAGCCGGCGACCCTCGCGGAGTTCGCCTCCCGGCTGACCGGGTCGGCTGACCTGTACCAGGACGACAGCCGGCGGCCACTGGCGTCCATCAACTTCGTCACGGCGCACGACGGGTTCACGCTGACCGACCTGGTGTCGTACAACCAGAAGCACAACGACGCCAACGGTGAGGGCAATGCCGACGGCGAGAGCCACAACCGGTCGTGGAACTGCGGCGTCGAGGGGCCGACCGACGACCTCGAGGTGCTCAGCCTGCGCGAGCGGCAGAAGCGCAACGTCCTGACCACGCTCTTCCTGTCCCAGGGCGTGCCGATGCTCCTGCACGGAGACGAGCTCGGCCGCACCCAGGAGGGCAACAACAACGTCTACTGCCAGGACAACCCGATCGCCTGGGTCGACTGGGCGGATGCACGCGACAACTGGGCGTTGACCGACTTCGCCCAGTCGCTGGCCGCGCTGCGCCGGGACCACCCGGTGTTCCGCCGCCGACGCTTCTTCCAGGGGGACCCGGGCCGCGGCTCGGAGAGCGAGCTCGGCGACATCGCCTGGTTCACGCCCGGCGGCGAGCACATGAGCGAGAGCGACTGGCAGGTGGGGTACGCGCGCTCGCTGGCCGTCTTCCTCAACGGCGAGGCCATCGCCGAGCCGGACAGCCGCGGCGAGCGCGTGAGGGACGACTCGTTCCTGCTGTTCTTCAACGGCCACCACGACGACATGGAGTTCACCGTGCCGCGCGAGGTATATGGCGAGCGCTGGGAGGTGGTCCTCGACACCGCGTCACCGCTGGTCGTCGACCGGCCGACAGCGAAGGCCGGCGAGACGCTGACCATCGAGTCACGGTCGATCCTCGTGCTGCGCCGGGTGGTCTGAGGTCCTCGTGCCCCAGGTCGAGCGGGTGCCCACCGGCACCTACCGGTTGCAGCTGCGCCCGGACTTCGGGTTCGACGACGCGGCCGCCGTCCTGCCGTACCTGCACGATCTCGGGGTCTCGCACGTGTACCTCTCCCCCGTGCTGCAGGCGGCACCGGGCTCGACGCACGGCTACGACGTCGTCGACCACAGTCACCTCAACGACGAGCTCGGTGGGGCGGATGGCTTCCACCGGCTCTCCGACGCGGCAACCGCCCTGGGCATCGGCGTGGTCGTCGACCTCGTGCCCAACCACATGGCGGTGCCGACGCCGGCATCGCTGAACGGAGCGCTCTGGTCGGTGCTGCGGACCGGTCCCGCCTCGCCGTACGCCCGGTGGTTCGACGTCGACTGGGCCGCCCAGGAGCGGGCGATCCTGATGCCGGTGCTGGGCCGCCGGATCGGCGAGGTCGTCGCGGACGGCGAGATCACTCTGGACGCCACCGGTCACTCGTCCGGCGAGCCGGTGCTGCGCTACTTCGACCACGTGTTCCCGGTCCGACCAGGGACGGAGGACCTGCCGCTGGACGAGCTTCTCGACCGGCAGTTCTACCGGCTGGCCCACTGGCGGGTCGGCGACGAGGAGCTGAACTACCGGCGGTTCTTCGACATCGACACCCTTGCCGGGCTGCGTGTCGAGGACGAGCAGGTCTTCGCCGAGACGCACGCCGTGCTGCTGGCGCTCGTCGCAGAGGGTCGCGTCCACGGGCTGCGCATCGACCACCCTGACGGACTGGCCGACCCCCGTGGGTACGTGATGCGGCTCTTCGGTGCCACCGGGGCCTGGATCGTCGTGGAGAAGATCCTGGAGGGCGACGAGCAGCTGCCCACCGACTGGCCGTGCGCCGGCACGACGGGCTACGACGCCCTCCTGCGCATCGGCGGGACGTTCCTCGACCCGGCAGGGAAGGGGCCTCTGACCGACCTCTACAGCCAGCTGACCGGCGAGCCGGCCGACTTCGCCGTCGTCGTCGACGAGGCGAAGCGGTTCGTGGTCGAGCACGGCCTGCACGCCGAGGTGGC
>DASVED010000212.1:0-9113 GCA_036380775.1 Actinomycetes bacterium | reverse complement strand
CGACGATCAGCGCCGCGGTCTCCTCGTCGTTCATCGCCATGCGCGCGAACGTCTCGCGGATGTCACGTGCGGACGCGAGCGGGTCGGGGTTGCCGTTGGGGCCTTCCGGGTTGACGTAGATCAGGCCCATCTGCACGGCGCCGAACGGGCCGGTGAGCTCGCGGTCGCCGCTGTAGCGCTCGTCGCCGAGCCAGGTGTCCTCGGGACCCCAGAAGATCTCCTCTGGCTCCCACACGTCCTCGCGGCCGAAGCCGAATCCGAACGTCCTGAAGCCCATCGACTCCAACGCGACGTTGCCGGCGAAGACGAGCAGGTCGGCCCAGGACACCTGCTGGCCATACTTCTGCTTGACCGGCCAGAGCAGCCGGCGGGCCTTGTCCAGGTTGGCGTTGTCCGGCCAGCTGTTGAGCGGAGCGAAGCGCTGAGCGCCGTCGCCGGCGCCGCCCCGGCCGTCCTCGATCCGGTAGGTGCCGGCGGCGTGCCAGCTCAACCGGATGAACAGCGGGCCGTAGTGCCCGTAGTCGGCCGGCCACCAGTCCTGCGAAGTGGTCATCACCTCGGTGATGTCGCGCTTGAGCGCCTCAAGGTCGAGAGCCTGGAACGCCTCGCTGTAGCGGAAGTCCCCACCCAGCGGGTTGCCGCGCGGCGAGTGCTGGTGGAGCACCTGCAGGTCCAGCTGGTTGGGCCACCAGTCCTTGTTGGTGTGCGGCCGTCCCGACTTCTCAGGTGTCGGGGCGGAGATGACGGGGTTCTCGCTCTCGCTGCCGTGCTCAGACACGTCGCTCGCTCTCCTGTCCTGCTGGATCTTCTGGTGACTGGTGCTTCTGACCTGCTTCTCGGGTCGCCGCGACACACTCCGGGCAACGACCCCAGAAGATCACCTCGGCCTCGTCGATCTCGTACTGGGCGTGGCCGTCGGCGGTCAGACAGGGGGCGTGGCCGACCACGCAGTCGACATCGGCGATGGCACCGCACGACCGACAGACGACGTGGTGGTGGTTGTCCCCGACCCGCGCCTCGTAGCGCGCCACGGAGCCCTTCGGCTGGAAGCGCCGCACCAAACCCGTGGCAGTCAGCGCACGCAGGACGTCGTAGACCGCCTGGTGTGACACCTCACCGAGATCCGCACGCACGGCACCGATGATCGAGTCCGTGTCGGCGTGCGGATGATCGTGCACCGCGGTGAGCACCGCCATCCGAGGACGCGTCACACGCAGCGCAGCCCGGCGCAGCAGGCGCTCGAAGTCGGTCGCAGGCACGCTCCGCAGTCTGGTCCATTTTCTTGAATCAATCAAGAACTAGCGGCAACCCGCGGTCACCTGGGCGGCCCCTCGAGGAACCCCGCGAGCCGGTCGAGCGAGCCGTCCCAGTCCGCGGCGAGTGCGGCCAGGTAGGACTGCGCGACCTTGATGGGCTCCGACCGATGCCGGTAGAGCACCCGCCGTCCGCTTCCTGCATCGCTGGTCACCAGGCCGGCGTCGGCAAGCAGCCCGAGGTGCTTGGCGATGCCCTGCCGAGTGATGGACAGCCGACCGGAGAGGTCGGTCGCCGTGCTCGGGCCGTGCTCGGCCAGCGACGCGAGGATCGCCCGACGGTTGGTGTCGGCCAGCGCCGCGAAAACACTGGCCGACACCACCTCGGGATCAGACCGCACGAGGATCAGGCGGCATCGAGGTAGGCCACGAGGTCACCGAGCTCCGACCGCCAACCCTCGGTGTTGCCCTGGTAGCTCGCCTCCAGCCACTCGTCCGGCAGCTGCGCGAACCCGCTCTCGGTGACGGTGAGCCGCGTGCCGGACGCGGTCGGCTCGAGGGCGAACTCGACGTAGGTCCGCCGCGGGTCGCCTTCCGGGGCACCGGAGATCCCCCAGCAGAAGGCGAAGACCGACATCGGGTCGACCACCTTGATCTCGAGGGTGCCCTCTGCGTTGTCGTACTGCTCCCAGCGCATCACCACGTCGTGGCCCGGCTCGATCTTGCCGTCCGCGTGGCTGCCGAACCAGCCGGTGATGCCATCGAGGGTGGTGAGAGCGCCCCAGACCTTGTCCTGCGGGTGCGCGAGCTCGAGGGTCCGGATGATCGCGTTCGGGATGGGCATGTCGTCTCCCCTGTCGCAACTGATTGGTTGCCATGACCTTAAGGCAACCGATCGGTTGCGTCAAGGCCGACATCAGACGACGGGCTGCTCGGCGGTCCGTCATAGGGTCCCGCCATGCCCGTCACGGCTCGCCCCGCCACACCGACCGATGTGACCGACATCGTCGACCTGCAGGCCCGGTGGGACACCCACTGGTTCGGCGCACCCGAGCACGACGAGGCGGAGGTGACGGGGTCCCTCCGCCGGGCGGAGCCGCTGGCCGAGCGCAGCAGGCTGCTGCTCGACGGCGACCGACTGCTCGCGGCCGCGTGGTGGTGGAGGTCAGACGACGCCACCATCCTCATCGACCCGGACACCGAGAGCGGTCGGGCAGCTCGCGACCTCGTACCGTGGCTGGCCCGCGGCGGCGCGGATCACGTGGAAGCCCTGGCCCGCGACAACGAGCTACTCGGCGTCCTCGCCGAGCTGGGCTGGGTGCACGTGCGGTCGCAGTTCGAGCTGCTGGGGTCACCCGATGGCCTCCCGGCACCCGAGTGGCCCGACGGTGTCTCGGTGTCGGTGCTCGGCGACGACACAGCCGAGGTCCACCACCTGATCTATGAGGAGGCCGGCTGGGCGGACGTCCCCGGGCACACCACGCGCGACCTGGACGAGTGGCGCAGCCTCTTCGTGACCGGAGAGGACCCGGCCCAGCAGGTGCTCGCCCGCGCGGACGGGCACCTCGTCGGCGCCGCACTGGGCAAGATCTTCTCCGACGGCACCGGCTGGGTCGCCCAGCTCGCCGTGCGCCGCGACCAGCAGGGCCGTGGCCTCGGGTCAGCCTTGCTCGCCGAGGCGTTCGCCCGGCGGGTCGCGGCCGGAGCCACCCGGCTGGGCCTCGGGGTCTCCGCAGCCAACGCCAGCGCCCTGCGCCTCTATGAGCGCATCGGGCTCACCATCGACCGCGAGTGGATGGTGCACCGACCGTCGGCCGCGGCCGCCGGATGATAGGCAGGACCTGACGAGTGGCTGACGGAGGCTGGACGCGAGGTTGCGGATGGCGTTGTGGCCGGTGTTGATGAGCTGCCCGCCGTGCTCGACGACCATTCCCGGGAAGTAGTCGCGCAGCGAGCAGCAGCGGCCGCCGGCGCGGTTGTTGCCCTCGTAAACCGTGGCGGCGATGCCCTTCACCCGCCAGATGTAGTGGGCTGGCGGCCACGGCTCCGGCAGCCTCAGGGGCATTCAGCACCTGGATCAGTGCGCTGTCACCGGGTCTCTACCCTCGGGGTGTGACCGAGCGTGGGAGCGGCCGGGTCTACCGCGTCGTCGCCGTGCTCGCCGCCGTCGCCACCATCTCGACGGGGTGGGGTGCGGCGGCCGTCGAGACCGGCGACAGACCGCCGTCACCCGACCCGGACACGGTGTTCACCACCGACCACCGCTACTACGCCTCGCCGTGGTACGACGGGGCCTGGCAGGAGATGATCCCGTTCGGCTGCACGCGCGCTCCGTACTACCCGCGCGACGCGTCCTGCCCTCGGGCCAGACCGGGCAAGCACCACGGGATCGACATGTACATGCCGTGCGGCACCCGGATCCGCTCCGCCGTCACCGGTCGTGTCGTCCGCGTGCCGAACCTCGGGCCCGCCTATGGCAGGTACGGGCTGAAGATCCGCTCGGGACGATTCGACTACGTCATCGGACACGCTCGGCGACTTCTCGTTCGGCCCGGGCAGCGGGTGCGTCCGGGGCAGGTCGTCGCCCGGTCGGGGAAGCTGGCCGCGCCCGACGGCTGCCACCTGCACTTCGAGAAGCGCCCCGCCCGCGCGGGGTACACCGCCGCGGTGGACCCGGAGCGCTCGCTCCGACGCACCGAGGTCGTCTTCTTTGCCGCCGCCGGACGAGTCTCGTAGGAGCCAGCTGTGAACGCCGCGCCCGGCCGACAAGGCGAGAACCACATGAGCGCGCCGCAAGTGGCCCTCGCTGATCGACTCCGCCGCTGGCGACACGACCTGCACCAGATCCCCGAGACCGGTCTCGCCGAGTACCGCACGAGCGACTACCTGGCCGCCGAGCTGCTGGCCATGGGCCTGGACGTCATGCGCGGCATCGGCGGCACCGGCCTGGTGGCCACCGTCCGCGGGGGCAGCACGTCGGACGGCGACGGCCGGGCGATCGGGTTGCGCGCCGACATGGACGGGCTGCCGCTCCCCGAGCGAAGCGCTGTGCCGTACCGGTCGCGGCACGACGGCACCATGCACGCCTGCGGCCACGACGGGCACATGGCCATGGTGCTCGGCGCCGGCCACGTCCTGGCTGGCGAGGGCGGCTTCGATGGCGCGGTCCAGCTGGTCTTCCAACCGGCCGAGGAGCACGGGCTGGGTGCGAAAGCGATGATCGCCGACGGTCTCTTCGAGAGCTTTCCCGTCCAGGCGATGTTCGGGCTGCACAACATGCCGGGGCTCGCCGCAGGCCGGATCAGCACCCGGGCCGGCAGCTTGATGTCCAGCGAGGACAACTTCGAGATTCGCATCGCGGGTCGTGGCGGGCACGCCTCCCAGCCGCAGATGGTCGTCGACCCCCTGGTGGTCGCCGCCGAGATCATCCTCGGCCTGCAGACCATCGTTGCCCGAAACATCCACCCAACCGACACCGCCGTCGTCTCCTGCACCGAGATCGTCACCGACGGCGCCCGCAACGCGATCCCCTCCGAGGTCGTCATCCGCGGCGACACGCGCAGCTTCACGAGTGACGTCCAGGCACTCGTCGAGCGTCGGATGCGCGAGCTGTGCGACGGCATCTGTGCAGCGCACGGCGCCACCTGCACCGTCTCGTACACCCACGAGTTCGAGCCGACCGTCAACGACGCCGGGGCCACCGCGCTAGCGCTGGCTGCCGCACGGCTGACGGTCCCCGAGGACCACGTCGACGCGGACTGCCCGCCGTTCATGGCGAGCGAGGACTTCGGCGCCTTCGGACGCGTGGTCCCTTCCTGCTTCGCCATGCTCGGCAACGGTGTCGAGGTCGGCGCGGGGGGGACGCCGCTGCACAGCCACGACTACGACTTCAACGACGTGATCCTCGAGACCGGCGTCGCCTACTACGTCAACCTCGCCCGCACTGCCCTTCCCACCCGGGTGGCGACATGAGCACCCGGCACGCGGCCCAGCCGTGGCTACCCAACCCGGCCCGCGACCGCACATGGACCTGCTCACCCGTCCCGCGCGACGTCATGGACTTCCATCGCGGGCTGGCCGGATACGCCCCGACAAGGCTGGTCGACCTTCCGGTGCTGGCTGCAGAGCTCGGCGTCGGCCGGGTGCTCGTCAAGGACGAGTCGCTCCGGCTCGGCCTGCCGGCGTTCAAGAGTCTCGGCGCGTCGTGGGCGATCCACCGCGCCCTGCGCGCTCGGCTCCGCCGCGACGCGGAGGGGCCGAGTGGGAGTCCGGTGACTCTGGTGGCGGCGACCGACGGCAACCACGGCCGCGCTGTCGCCAGGTTCTCGCGCCTGCTCGGTCATCGCGCACGGATCTTCGTCCCGGACGGCGTGCACCCGGTGGCAGTCCAGGCGATCCGCGACGAGGGCGCCGACGTCACGCACGTGCCGGCCGACTACGACGAGGCCGTGCGGGCCGCTGCCCGCTGCGCCGCCGACGATGGCGGTGTCCTCATCCAGGACACCGCGTGGAACGAGTACGAAGAGGTGCCAGGCTGGATCGTGGACGGGTACTCCACGCTGTTCCGTGAGCTCGACGACCAGCTCGCCGACCTCGGAATCGAGCAGCCGGACATGGTGCTCGTGCCGACCGGGGTCGGATCCCTGCTGCAGGCCGGCCTCACTCACTACCGCGCGCGCCCAACCGGTGCGGACACTGCTGTGGTCTCCGTCGAACCCGTCGAAGCCGCGTGCGTCCAGGCCAGCATCGCCGCCGGACACCCGGTGAGCGTTGTCACCGGTCACACGATCATGGCCGGCCTCAACTGCGGCACCGTGTCCAGCCTCGCCTGGCCGTCGATCCACCGTGGTCTCGACGCCACCGCCACCGTCACCGACGACCAGGCGATCGTGGCCGCCCGTGCGCTCGCTGAGAACGGCGTCCCCGTCGGCCCATGCGGCGCGGCCCCGCTCGCCGCAGCCCAGACACTCGCGACGAGACTGCTGCCTGATACACGCGATCTCGGCCACCAGGTCTCTTCCAGAACGACACTCGTCCTGATTGCCACCGAGGGCGAATCCGCCAATCCCGTCCCGGTCGGACGGCCGTCCCGGAGTGCTCGCACCAGGCCCTAGGATCGCGGCATGACGGTCAGGCTCCGCGAGATGTCGCGTGAGGCGGCCGACACGATCCTCGCCGGGAATCGGCCCGGTGACGTGCGCGTCGCGCAGGACTACGCGAGTGCAGCCGGCGTGGTGGCGCTTGCGCGCGAACGGGCATTCAGGGCCTGTTCAGCGGAGGTCGTCCTCCATGTGCTCGATGTCGCGGAAGCCGGTCTTCTTCGCGCGGATGCCCCGGTTGGTGAGCCAGGTGAGCGCCCAGAGCATCACGCCGATCGCGAGGAGACCGCCAGCGATCTGGTAGACGATCACGTCACGGTCCACCCACGGGCCGACCAGGAAGAGGCAGAGAGCCGCAGCCAGTAAGGGCGTCGGCCCCGGCGACCTGAAGCGAGTCTCGCGCCCGTCGCGGCGCAGGACCAGGCACGCGATGTTGACGACGGTGAAGACCGCCAGCAGCAGCAGAGCTGTCGTGCTGGCCAGGTTGAGGACGATGTCGCTCTCGGCCCGCGACGCGACATACCAGATCAGGCCCAGTGCCAGGAGCGTCGAGAAGGCGATCCCGGTGTAGGGCGCTCGGCTGTTCGGCGAGACCTTGGCCAGCGACCGCGGCAGCACGTCCTGCTTGGCCAAGCCGTAGAGCAGCCGGCTCGCCATCATCATGTTGATCAGGGCCGTGTTGGCGACCGCGAAGACGGCGAGGAACGGGAACACCCGATCGATGGGGAAGTCGGGCGCCCCGGCGCTCATGACCTCGAGTAGCGCCCGGCCCTCCGCCTCGTTGATCGCGGCCAGCTCGTCGGGCGTCAGCACAGCGACCACCGCGAAGGCCACGAGCACGTAGATGAGCACCGCGACCCCGAGGCCGGTCAGCATCGTGCGCGGGAAGATCCGCTCCGGCTCGTGGCACTCCTCGACCATGTTGACGGAGTCCTCGAAGCCGACCATCGCGAAGAACGCCACGGATGTCGCGGCCGTCACGGCGAGGAAGAGGCCCTTCTCTTCCGGCGAGGAGAAGGTGGTGATGCGGCTGAGGTCGCCGTCCCCCTGTGCGATCACCCAGAACCCGACGCCGATGACGATGGCGAGCGCGGTCATCTCGACGACGGTCAGGATGACGTTGAACTTCACGCTTTCCCCGACCCCACGCAGGTTGATCAGCGCCAGCAGGACCATGAACGACATGGCGATGATGGTGATGATGCCGGTGCGCGGCGCCTCGTCGAGCCAGCCGTTGACGACCAGCCCTCCGGTGAGGTTCTGGGCCAGCACGTTGGAGGACGTCGAGGCGCTCGTGATGCCGGAGCAGATGACCGCGAAGGCCACCAGGAAGGTCACGAAGTGGATACCGAAGGCCTTGTGCGTGTAGAGCGCAGCGCCGGCGGCCTGGGGGTACTTGGTGACCAGCTCGAGGTAGGACAGCGCGGTCAGAGCCGCGACGGCGAAGGCGACCACGAAGGGGACCCACACGATGCCGCCGACGATGCCCGCCATCTGGCCGGTCACGGCGTAGACCCCTGCACCGAGAATGTCGCCGACGATGAACAACAGCAGGAGCTTGCTCCCCATCACCCGGCGGAGCTCGGGCTCTTCCGTCACATGGTCCTGTTCTGGTGTCACGGTGCTCATGTCGCGGTCCCCTCGTGCCCAGCGCCTGGACCCCAGTGTCCAGATGACTCATCGTGACCCAGAACACATAGCAGCATCAAGGTGTCGGAAAGGGACACTGTTCATGTCTGTCAAGACCGTGGAAGCCAGCCTGACCCGGATCTACCGCAAACTCTCCGTGCGATCGACAACCGAGCTTGCCTAGAGCTCGACGGTGTTGATGCCTGGCGTCTGGTCGGCCCGGGTGAATTCGACGAACTCGGTGTCGTCGTCGAGGTGGGCGTTGTGGCCTGGCCTGATGTAGTAGGCCTGGCCGCCCGTGAGGACCTCGGTCTCGCCGTCGGTGTACCGCATGGTCACCTTGCCCTGGACGCAGTAGCCCCAGTGCGGCTCCTGGCAGGCGCCGCCGGGGAGGTCGGCGAACCATTCGGCGGTGTCGAGTCCGGCCTTCCACCGCTCGAGGGCGATGGTCATCCCGCCGGCCTCGGCACGGTGCTGCTGGCCGGCCCCGTCGATGTCGACGGCGAGCTCGGTGTTGTCGCGGGTGAAGCTTCCCATGGCGTCCCTCCCGGGTCTGGCGACCGGCTGATTCCTGTCGTGGTCAGGAAGGTAGAAGTTGCACTCGGGTGCAATGTCAAGACCTTGACCCTCCACCAGAGTGCAAGGTTTACCGTGGGCGGGTGCGGATCTCTCAGCTCGCCGAATCCGCGGGGGTTCCGACCTCGACGGTGCGGTACTACGAACGGGTCGGGCTGATGGCTGTCCCGGCTCGCACGGCGTCCGGCTATCGCGACTATGCCGACGATGCGGCCGCCCGCCTGCGGTTCGTCACTCGAGCCCGCCGAATGGGGCTGAGCTGCGACCAGATCACAGCACTGATCCCGCTCTGGGCTGGCACGAACTGCGGCGCCGCGCACGAGCGGGTCGGCCGGCTGGTCGATCAGAAGCAGGCGGAGATCGCCGATCGGATCGCCGCGCTCGAGCAGTTCTCGGCCCAGCTCGACGCGGTCCGGGCGTCGCTTGACGCCGAACCCCCGCTGCCGCAGTGCCGCAACGACCTCACCTGCTGCGTCCCGGATTCACAAGGGGGACCGGTTGCGATCGAACTCGTGCCTCGACGCTGACAAGACTGCGAGGAGCTCATCCCGCATTA